>JBDTVE010000269.1:0-26309 GCA_040007355.1 Bacteroidota bacterium
TCGGCGTAAAGTTTCAGCGTAACCGTTCGGGTAACCGTTCGTGATTTCAATGCTGCTCCTAGGCGATGCCCCCTGCAAAAGAGATGTGTTTTTGCAAACATCCGGGTCCGTATTTAGGGAACAAAATAGGCAGGGGTGCTTTTGCGCAATCTGGTGTCAGTCTGTAAAAGCATGAACTGCTGCCCTATCGCTGAATCTATATCGGGCCTGGTTTTATTCAGGCAAACGAAATTTTACAGGCACATCCATTCAGGGTTCAGGTTTCACGGCAATGGTCACTAGTTCAGTTCATGATTCGAAGTTCCCGTTCCTGCGGCGAAGCGGGAACCGGGAACTTCGAATCATAAACCGAATCATAAACCCGCTTTCCCACGGGACGGTTGAGGTTCAACGGCCGCGAACAAAACCGGCAGGTGAAAACAATCGGGTCCTGTAGAACGCATTGATATAACCCTGCAATTATTGCGGAACCGCGCGAATGATTGTTAATTTTGAGATTGAGGGATAACATACTAATCCCTGTTTCATAACCTGGGTTTCATTTTTACATTTGTTCCCAGGATATTTACCGGCTAAAACAATTCAGCACATGTTAGCAGCAGATGCGTCCAACACCATTTTTAAACTGGCAGCGGATTTTGTAAACAATACATCCCGATCTGTTTTTCTTACCGGAAAGGCTGGTACGGGAAAGACCACTTTTCTAAAGTATATCAGGGAAAATACGGCCAAGCGGTCCGTAGTAATAGCTCCTACAGGCGTTGCAGCCATCAATGCGGGAGGCGTAACCATGCACTCTTTTTTTCAGTTGCCCCTGGGCCCCTTTATACCGGGCGATATGAATGGGTTAACCGGCACTGCCACCGGTGCTGCTGACATACACAGCCTTTTAAAAAATATACGGTTTAACGCGGATAAAAGGGATCTGTTACTGGAACTCGAACTGCTGATCATTGATGAGGTAAGCATGGTTCGGGCCGATATGCTGGACGCAATGGATTGTATACTCCGTTATTTCCGCAAAAACATGCGCCAGCCATTTGGCGGCGTGCAGGTACTCTATATCGGGGACATGTACCAATTGCCGCCAGTGGTGCCGGACTATGAATGGGATATCCTGAAAACCTGTTATGATAGCCCGTTTTTCTTTAGCGCAAAGGCCCTTGCCCCTGCACCGCCGCTTTATATTGAGCTGAAAAAGATTTACCGGCAAAACGACCAACTGTTTATAGACGTATTAAACCGGGTTAGAAACAACCTGTTGACTGACTATGATTTTCAATTGCTCAACAACAGGTATCAACCCGGATTCAGTCCAGCGGGCAACGACAAATACATTACGCTGAGTTCACATAACAGGAAAGCCGATGCCATCAACACGGCGGAACTGGAAAAATTACCCGGCAGGATGATGATGTACAGGGGAGCGCTTACCGGGGATTTTTCCGATAAAGCATTCCCCACCGAACTGAATTTACAATTAAAGGAAGGCGCCCAGGTAATGTTTATAAAAAATGATTCTGGTGCGGAAAGGAAATTTTTTAACGGAAAACTGGCTACCGTAAAAAAGGCAGGCGCGGATGAACTCATTGTACACGCCAACCACAATGGGGAAGAATTAAAAGTGGAAAAAGAAACCTGGCGCAATATCCGCTTTAGCCTTAATAAAAAAACCAATCGAATTGAAGAAACGGAACTGGGTAGTTTTACCCAATACCCACTCCGGCTTGCCTGGGCCATTACCATTCATAAAAGCCAGGGGCTTACTTTCGAAAAAGCGATCATAGACGCCGGCGCATCTTTTGCTCCGGGACAGGTATATGTTGCCTTAAGCCGTTGTACTTCACTCCAGGGTATGGTATTGCATTCCAGACTTTACCCCGCCGCAATTGCTACAGACCAAAGGATCATTGAATTTGCGCGTAAAGAAGCTGCTGCTGTTGAACTGCCACAGCTATTGGAAACGGAGCAACAACATTACCTGGAAAATGAGCTGGTAAAACGCTTCAACTGGAAAAAAGTCATCCATGCAGTGGAACAATTCCAAGAACTTATCCCGGGCAAAAAGCTGCCCGATATAAAAGCCACCGTTCACCTGGCTTATACCTTACTGAACAAAGCACAGGAACAGGCTGCCGTAGCAGAAAAGTTTCAGCTCCAACTACAACAGCTATTGCAACAGGTGCAGCAAAACAAAGACAGCACCGTGCTGGAAGAAAGAATGGCCAGGGGTATATCCTGGTTTATAAAAAGCCTTTGGGAAGATATCCTTCAGCCTTTGCGCGAACACATCGGCGCACTGCAATATGCCGCCCGGGTAAAAAAATATGTTGCCGATGCAACTGCAATAGAAGCATCGCTATACCAGCACCTTGAACGGATACGAAAAACCAGCTATGGCGATACCCAGCTATGCCCCGACTCAGAAGCCTACAAACCCTTTGCTGAACCAGCGGACCCTACGGGCAGGAAAACGGCAAAAAAAAATAAACCGGCAAGAGGCGACAGCCAGGCGGAAAGCCTTGCCTTGTTTAAAAAAGGAATACCCTTGGCCGAGATAGCCAGCCTACGCCAACTGGCGGAAACCACCATAAGCGGTCATTTAGCTGCTTTTGTAAAAACCGGTGAGCTGCGCGTGTTTGATCTGTTACCGGAAGAACGCGTACATATTATTTTACCGGTGGTGAAGGAAATAGGGGGTGATGCAGTAACACCCATTAAAGAAATATTGGGTGATAACTTTTCATATGCCGAAATAAGAATTGTATTGAACTACTGGTATTGGTTGCAGGAAGAAAAGGTTAATGCATAGTTATGCACGATGCATACCCGCTATTGTGTATAATTTTTTTTTTACATTACCGTTTATTTAGAATAGTTTATTACTTTTAATTAATACTATATTTTAAATTTATAGTACCACAAACTACCGTTAACACTTCCATGATAATCTTTGATTTCAAACCTCTTTTTTAAAACCTGCATGACAACAAAATCAGCACCCAGCCAAACGCTCCGGTTAGTAAGTAACAATGGTTTTGCAGAAGTATGGAAAAATGAAATATCCGGCCAGCAGTCCCTCCACGCAACAAAGTCTTTTGCACCGGGTGATGTTATCTGCGCCTTTCATGCAGGTACCATATCCAGTAAGGTAACCTACCTCACCGTGCAGGTAGACGACCATAAACATATCACCCTGCAACCTGAATTCCTGCAGTATATAAACCATAGCTGCGAGCCCACGGTGTTCTTTGATACCACGATCATGCAACTGGTTTGCCTGGCGGAGATAAATACCGGCGACGAATTCAGCTTTTTTTATCCCTCTACGGAATGGGAAATGGTACAGCCGTTTGCCTGCTATTGCGGCACAAGCGCCTGCCTGGGCACCATACAGGGTGCTGCCCATATCAATGGTGAGATCCTGAATCAGTACAGGCTTACTGATTTTATTAAACGTAAAGTTAAAAACAGGCAGCAGTATTAACTGTCTCTTTTTTATGCCATCAACCGATAGGTTATATAAAAATGATACGATAAAGCAACGAAAGGTTTGGGTACTGGCCCCTCATCTTCATACCGGCGACGCCAATGTAGACTACTATTACGATTTTACCCAAAGCATACAGGAATACACCAAAGCCTTTGCCGAACTTGGCATAGAATGGGTTTGGCAACCGGTAACCATGCAGAATTACAGGGATGTGATTGACATGATTGAAATGGATGAGACCGAACTTGCACCCGTTATCCTCAATTTGTGCGATGGCGACGAAATAAATGGAACGCCCGGTATTTCCGTCCTCAAATACCTGCACCAGAAAAAAATGATCTATACCGGTGCCAGTGAATATTTCTATGATATTACCACCTCAAAGATTGTGATGAAACAGGTATTTGACAAAGCCGGTATTTCAACACCCGCCTGGAAGATAATAACCGAAGACAATAAATCGCTTCAACAGACCTTTGAACAACTGGGCAATCCGCTTATTGTAAAACCAGCCGTTTCCGGTGGAAGCATGGGGGTTGGCATAAAATCGGTTGTGCATAGCCCCGCAGCACTTTCTGAACAGTTGAAAATATTATTCAACGGCTATCGCGGCTGGAGCCTGACCGCCGGCGGGGTCATTGCAGAAGAATATATCAGCGGACCGGAATTTACCAGTTTTATTGTGGGCGATTCGGATAAACCAAACAAAAGCCTTCTTTATCCCCCGGTAGAACGGGTCTTTCATCCTGCACTACCCGATACTGAAAAATTTTTATCATTCGACAGACTTTGGGAAACATATGATGAAGAAACACCCCTGCCCAACGACGAACCCTTCTATACCTATCATCCCCCGCACAAATCCCTGGTAGCCTCCATTAACCGCCTGAGCTGGGATGCTTACGTATCTGTTGGCGGAAAAGGTTATGGGAGAATTGATATACGCATGGACAAAAACACCGGCAAACTTTATGTGCTGGAAGTAAATGCCCAATGCGGTATCAGCGAAGATGAAGACTACACCTCTATTGGCGCCATCCTGCGTTTATCCGGTAACACGTTCAGCCATATGGTGGCCACTATTATTGAAAATGCCCTCAGTAGAAAGAAAGGAAAAAAACTACCAGCCAAAACCAGGGAAACAGTTGCCAGGAAAAACAGCCGTCTTATTAAACAGGGCTAATGATGTTGGGTACTTCATAACCCGCTCAGCTAAAAACAGGGCAGGCGGGAACCATAAAATCTAATTCCCTCTGCATTCAAATTCCGATCTTAACAAATTATCTGTTGTTTTATGAAAGTATGCGTGCTGCAACCCGACTATTCTGCCTCTTCCGTAGATTACAAAAACTATGATCCGCCACGGAACCTCGCGCCGCTATTGCCCAACGACACAGTAGATAATGTATTCTTAAGTAAACTACACGTGTACCGCCAGTTAAAAGAACTGAAAAATAAAGGATATAATATTTTTGTAAACCTCTGCGAGGGCTATCTTGAGTGGGATGTTCCTTCCATTGATGTTATCTATACGCTGGAGCTGCTTAATATGCCGCATACCGGCCCTTCAAGCCAATTGTACGATCCCCCAAAAGAACTGATGAAATACGTAGCCTATACCGAAGGCGTATCAACGCCGCCCTATGTATTGGTGGAAAATATGGAGGATGTGGAAACGGCCATAGAGCAATTGCGTTTTCCGCTTTTTGTAAAACCAGCCAAAGCCGGCGATAGCCTCGGCGTTGATGAACATTCGCTCGTAAAAAACAAACATGAACTAAAACAAAAAGTTGCCGAAATAATCAATGAATACGAACAGTTGCTGGTGGAAGAATACATAAAAGGCCGAGAATTTACCGTGCTGGTGGCCGCCAACGCACTGGATGAAAAAGAAGCCACCGTTTTTAAACCCATTGAATTTGTGTTTCCAAAAGGAAACCAGTTTAAAACCTATGCCCTGAAAACATCGGAGCTGCATCCCAACAACAATATTCCATGCAGGGATCAGCTGCTGGACCAGCAATTACGCCGGTCGGCACAACGCATTTTCCGGAGTTTTGACGGGGTTGGCTATGCACGAATGGATTTCAGGCGAAACGACAAAGGTGAATTGTTTTTCCTGGAAGTAAATTTTACCTGTTCAGTATTTTATACGGATGGATACGAGGGGTCGGCAGACTATATCTTAAAACACGATGGCATTGGCCAGGCGGGTTTTCTTAAACACATTATTGCCGAAGGTATTGCCCGGCATACCAGAAAACAGTTAAAATACCAGATGAAAGGCAATGCCATTGCCGGATTTGGAATTTATGCCACCCAACCCATAAAACCTAAAGAACTGATATTCAAAGGTGAGGGCAAGCCTCAACGCATGATTACCCGTCGCTATGTTGAACAACACTGGACCGATCAGGAAAAAGAAATTTTCCGCCGCTACGCTTATCCTGTGAGTAATGAGGTATTTTTGCTCTGGGACGATAACCCATCCGGCTGGGCTCCGCAAAACCACAGTTGTGACCCCAATACAGCTTATGAAGGGCTAAACATCCTTGCGCTTCGTAATATTGCCAAAGGGGAAGAACTAACGCTTGACTACGCATCTTTTCTTGATGACGAACATATGGAGCCCTTTCATTGCCGCTGTGGTGCCCATGTCTGCAGAGGTCTTATAACAGGTAAATCGCATAATTCGATAACCGTTCGTGAACAGGAACTCACAGGAGCCTGACCAGACATTGCTTTTCCGGACATACTAACCCACTAATTCAATGGAAATGCCGTATAAAGGCATTGACCCAGATTTTATTGAATTAATGTATTGAGCCAGAACCTATGTCAAGATTTGAACTTTTAAGGAAATTAATTTTAAAGCACCGCGGGCAGTTAATTTTAACCTATTTTTTGTTCTCCCTGGAAATGCTGGGCACCCTGCTGCGCCCCTTTTTTTTGGGCGAAGCCGTTAATGATCTCATAAAAGGCAGTTACCACGGCCTGATCATTTTATCGGCTGTTCACGTAGCCTGGCTCATTATCGGTACCATCCGGCACCGTTTTGATACCCGCACGTATTCCTCTATTTATACCGCTCTCGTAACCCGTTTCCTGGCCCGGCGGTTCAGCCAAAAGGAAATCAGCAAACTAAGCGCGCACTCCACCCTGGCCCGTGAATTTGTGGATTTTCTTGAATATGATCTGGGGTATGTAATTGAAGCCGCTTATAATTTATTCGGTTCTTTAATTTTGCTATGTTTTTATGATAAGTCTATCGTATTGGTTTGTTTAAGCATCCTGGTGCCGGTTACGGCCATCAGCTATTTTTATGGTGGCAAAATGAAACGGCTTAACCGGGTAAAAAATGATGAACTGGAAAAACAAGTAGATATTATTGCTACCGGCAATATTCATATTATACGTAAACATTACAATAACCTGCGTAAATGGCAGATCAAAATATCCGACCAGGAAGCCTGGAATTTTGGAATCATGGAGCTTATGGTAATCGTGGTAATTGGTATTTCCCTGCTGGTTAGTACCAAGGCCCATATACCGGCCATACTGGTCGGCGATTTGATAGGCATCTATAATTATATCCTGAAATTTGTTTCCGGGTTGGATACCATACCGTATACCGTTCAGCGCTTAACTTCAATCACCGATATCGCACGACGCGTAGAACTGGAAGCCGAGGATTTTCCGGAAGATGGCGGTGTAAGACCCATTAAACGGAAAACCCCCGAATTTGAAAAAGAACGCCGCGTCTCTGCCTAAAAATACCCTGCCGGTTTTTAACGGACTGGATCGGTTTATGTATGCATAACCGGTATCATCAGAACCATTAAATATTCACCAAATATTATTTTATGAGCGTTCATTCAAAACATGTGGCCACCTTTTTATTGGGTGCCGCAGCAGCCCTGGCCTCCTACAAATACATGAATATGACCCCTGCCGAAAAAGAAAAGCTATCCGCTGATCTGAAAGACAAAGCAGGCAAAATAAAAGCGGAAGCAGAATCCGCCATGGACAAGGGGAAAGAATATTTTGAGGAATTAAAAACAAAGGGTGGCGATGCGTTAAAAGAGCATTTTGGCGATATCAGCGGTGTTTTACACAATCTTTTTGGCGGGGGCGGCCCTACCGGAACTGACGCCAACACCGGTGCAACCGATACGAAGGTATAAATTTTTATTATAATCAAACCCGGTTTAGCCCGGGTTTGCTTTTTAATCGCAATTCACTTTAATTTTGTTCTTTTATGCCTAATAAAAACGCGATTGGAAAACAACGAACAACACCTTCTGGAAGATCCTCTTTTAAAATTAGTGCCTGCCAGCCTGGGTAAACGCCTGGCCAACTATTTGATTGACGTGATTATTTTTTCTTTTCTGCTTTCATTTATACTGGTGGTGGCCAGCCCGGTTTACCCGTTAATGCAGAAAATAATGGCGAAACAGCCCATCGACTTCATGGATCAGCTTATGATCAGCTTTCTTTATGGCTTGTTTATGTCTGTGCAGGAAGCCGTGCTTAGGGGGAAAACAATTGCCAAATATATTACCGGAACCCGGGCGGTAGACACAAATGGACTACCCGTTAATAGTCAAACGGCTTTTTTGCGTGGTCTTATCAGGATCGTTCCCTTTGAACAGTTCACGGCCCTAACTACACCCGGCCGGCCCTGGCACGACAGATGGTCCAAAACAATGGTGCTGGATGAAAGCAAATCTGTTTTTCAAAAAAATGAACGGAATAACTAAGTAATCAGCAAAAAAACCGGCCTAAGAAACTTTTTCTTCCTTATCGGTTTCAATGCCATCTTTTGCCTCTGGTTGGGCAGAAACATTTTTGATGCTTAACTGGAACCGGGTGTTGAGGCTGACCTGGTAGTTGCCGGATGATAAAAGGCCTTTTATGGTTTCATCCTGCAAAATAACCGTAGCCAGGTCGGGCGCCAGCGGAGAATTGCTGATAACATTGGCCACCCGGCCATTGGTGAATTCAATTGTAAATTTGTAACCGGCCTTGCGTCCTGTTCCTGCCCGCTCAAAATCAATGCGGTTCAAATCCAATGATTGGTCACCACTTGCCGAACGTTTCATCAAAATCTTAATAATTGGAAGATATTTTAGCCAGATATGCGTGTACATTGAATATATTTTTTTAAAGCCTCACAAAACTTACAGGCCTCAACCCACAAAGATGCACTTTTTTACAGGCAAAAACGAATTAAAATTAATTCTTCGCCGCAGAAAGTTCGCCATCAACCCCTAAAAAAGTAGCCGTTTTTACCAGCCCTTTTTGTTCTAGTTTTTAGAAAAAAATCCCCCCTCTGGAATTTTCTACTGTTTAATAATTTTTAAATGCCTGGTTATCAATTTTTTACCTCGTGGCACCGACTTTGAATAATAGAGGTCACAAGCATCCAAACCATGAAAATACTTTTATCCTTTGCTATCCTGTCCCTTCTCTCGCTGCATAGCGCCGCACAGCTTATCAGCCGTTTTACCTGGGAAAACAACCCGGTTACCAATGCCGCCAGCGGCCCCAACGCAATCTCTGTAGGCACACACGCTGTTTCAAGTGCTTATGGCACCGGCAGTTCAAAAGGGTTGAACCCCGGTAGCGGCAACAATGATATTAATCTGGTATTGGATGGCGCCTCTTTTAACGTGCCTGCACTGGATATTTCTGTTGATTTCAGACGGGAAGAATCCCAGGCTTCTTTTTTCTATCGCGGAAGCTATTTTAACTTCGGGATGAACGGCGGATACCTTAGTGTAAGCTTCCAGCTGACCAACGGTACAAGCGCTTTAACCATTAACTCCGGCAATGTTTATGCTGTTCCGGATGACCATAGCTTTCACAACTATCAATTTAATTACGATGACAATACCGGTATCGCGCGGGTTTGGGTTGATGCGGTATTGAAGTACACTTATACCGGAACAGCCGGCAGACCGCTTTACTGGACGGGTGCTGGTAATATAACCATTGGTAAAGACATGGATGCTACCGGTAGAAACCTGGCCATCCTGGATAACCTGGCCATACAGAAATATGCCAATGCACTGTTACCCCTGAAACTCCTCTCCTTTGCAGCGGAAGCAAAAAATAAATATGTGGTTATCAATTGTGCCACCACGGAAGAAACAAGCCTGCAGTCAATTGTACTGGAGCGTTCTAACAATGGCATCGTATTCTCCCCGGTTGCAACCATGGCAGCCGCCGGCGGGTACAGCAGTATCAATCATTACCAGTTTACGGACAGTCTGCCCCTTGGCCCGGTTGCCTACTATCGTGTAAAAATGATCAATACGGACGGAAGTGCTAGCTATTCAGACATAAAATCGGTTGCCTTTGATGCGCTTACTATTTCATCCATCAGCGTGTTTCCCAACCCAGCCACCGAATATGTAATTGTAAAAATGAATACTACCCGTCCTGGCAAATTCCGTTATACCGTTCTGTCGGTATCCGGTCAGCCGCTGACTACCAAAGAACTGGAACTGGGCAATGGCATCCAGCAAATAAAAATTGACCTTACAAAAACGGTATACCAGGGCGCACTGTTTATACAAATTACCAATATACAGGCCAATAGCACAGCAACCTTCAGCATCGTAAAAAGATAAGCCCTCCGGGTACACAAACCTATCTTCTAAGCTTTACTGGGTTTTTGCGTAGCGAAGTCGGCGCGGTAATGGTTGCCAGGGTGTCTGGTGGCGGCCGGCAGTTAATATCAAAAGTGATTTTACCCATTTCTTTTTTTATGATATCCACCAGTGAATTTTCAACCAGTGTTCTGGCATAGAGCGGCGTACAAATACCTTTAACGGCCAGTTTACCATTCACTACAATGTTTCCAATCAGTGCAGTGCTGTCCATATCCGGCGCGTTGGATGCTTTAATGATGCTATAAAACGGAATGACGCCGTTAAATGTGGTCACCTTGTAAAAAGGAAAAGACAGGGCCGTAAAATCCAGGTTATGAAAAACAGAGACATTTACAAAAAGTATATGCTGAAGGCTATCTTTTTTTTTCGTTTCGCCTTGCCTGTATATGGCTTCATACCCGGGCGGCATATTTAGTTTTAACTGGATGCCACTGTCGGGGAAGACATTGAAGAGCAGTAGGGAATCCTTTTTATAATTAATATAATAATTGCTGGTAACGCTGTCGCCCGTCAAATGATAGGGCAGAATAAAAAAGGCATCGCCAATAAGAAATAATCCTAATAGACTCCACAGTATTATTTTCATTGACCCTGCTTTAAGATTAAAAAAATATAAAGAAAGTTACTACATTCCTTTTACCTGGCACCGGCATTGCCCCTTAAGTTATTGGATTTGCTCCGGAAAGGGTTTCCCGCTGTGCGTAATAATATTTGAAAAAACCCGGTGTTGATAGACCGGAATACCCTTGAATCACTTGCACCCAGCATTATATAAGGTACCGGTATTACCTTGTCTGCTGCACCGTAAACGGCTTGCTCCATTGTTCTAACGACGGTGAAAATAATTTCGGTGAGGAGAGAAGGCTCGCTGTTGAAAGCCCCTTTGATTTTAGTCACAACTTGATCGTCGCCAATTGTTTTTTGATAAAGGTCCTTGTCTACCTGGTTGTTTCACCCGTTAGAATACCACAATTAACAATGACGCTGGCCTGGCTGGGTATCACATTTTCCCGGATGCCACGCTCCAGGATTGTGGGCACCTTCGTAGTTCGCTAACCCCTGCCATTCAAAAACATAACTCTAGTCTTGTATGATTGTCCTGGTAAGCTGCCGGAGAATAAGCGGGTAAGCTTTATCTAAAAATCTCCTGGCTGCTTGAAATAAAAGCTGTAGATACGACTGGTGTCTTCCGGTTATACCGTTGCAATTCGTACGGCCTGAATAATATGCGCCAGGGCTGAATCCGGGAAGTGGTTTAAGTGCCTTTGCACGGTGTTGCGGCCTGGGGTTTAAAGCGAAACGCGTTAAATAGCAGGACACCGGCCAGCGCCAGTATGATCAGCCCAAATAAATAAAAAACTTTTTTTAGCATTGGCTGTTGTTGAACAAAGGGAAGGTACAAATTCGGATTTTGTTTTACCTTGTTTGCAGCTTTTTTTACCCGGTATCCGGGCTACCGCGGGCGTCCTTTTAATAATGACAGTTTTTTTACGGGACTGCTTTTAGTTGTTCAATACCCAAATCAATAAACCATGACCTTCGGCATTATTGGAATTTCGATTGTTTTTATGCTGGTAGGCATGCTAGTCCAGTTCAGGCTTAAAAGCAAGTTTACCGCGTATAGTAAGATAGCAACCTCTTCGGGGTTAAGCGGCAGTGAAATAGCCCGGAAAATGCTGCGCGATAACGGCATTTATGATGTAGCGGTTATTTCCACGCCCGGCTTTTTAAGCGATCATTACGATCCCTCAAAAAAAACAGTCAATTTAAGCGCCGAAGTATACGAGGCCAGAACAGTTTCCGCGGCGGCCATTGCTGCACATGAATGCGGCCATGCGGTACAGCATGCAACTGGCTATTCCATGCTGCAATTGCGCAGCACCCTGGTACCTGTTACCCAGATCACTACCAATCTTTCCCAATGGGTGATCCTGGCCGGACTTGGTATCATGGGATTTGGCCGGGGTAATCAAACTATTTTACTGGTGGGCATTATTTTGTTTGGAGTATCCACCTTATTCAGCATTATAACATTACCGGTAGAACTCGATGCTTCTGCAAGAGCCCTGCAATGGTTCAATACTGCTAATATAACAGTACCCGCTGAACGCGAAAAGGCAAAGGATGCCTTAAAATGGGCGGCGCTTACGTATGTGGTGGCAGCACTGGCATCCATTGCTATGCTGGCTTATTACATCATGGTGTATAACGGGCGACAAAAAAACTGATCTGTGTTTCCGGCTTCAGAACATTTTAATACCGTCAATCCGGAGTTGTTACACTTGTTATTTTTAGTGCTTGATTTTGGGAACGACAGGGTAATGGTTGCCCTCTTACTTTACTTTTGAAACAGGTTGTTTAAAACAAGGCCTACGCAAAACGACCCGCTCACTGCGGGTCGTTCAAATTTTTTTACACTTTTAACTCACCCCAGCCCGTTCTGTAATTTCTTTTTACAAAGGCATTGGCCGGTTCAAAATTGGTAATTTTCATATTGAGTCCATCCCACAATAATTTTTTTCTGCCGGGATAAACAAACCCGCCCTTTCCATCGCTCTCCCGGTAATTATAACTACGCACCGCCAGGTTTCCCATCAATACCGTTTCTACCAGGGGTCCGCTTTTATCGAAAGATGAACTGGTATAAGCTCCATACCCCTGTTTGCAGGCTTTTACCCATTGCTGCTGGTGGCCTTCCGAACCATTTTCAACAAAAGGAAACTTGCTTTTGGGGAGGGTGGCGGTTTTCATTTTTGCGGTAGGTAAAAGGGTTGGATTTCTTCCAAACAGGCCTGCCATTAATTTTCCCTTACTGCCTTCAAATATCATTCCTCCATCCCATTCGGCCAATGGCTCATCGGGAAGTAGTTCGGCCGGCCGCTGCGGTTTAATACCACCATCGTACCAAACCAGTTGCACGGGCCCCATACTTCCCCGGGCCGGGAACTGAATATAGGTAACGGAGGAGGGCGGGTAGCTGTCTGTATAAACTTCTTCTTTAAAAAAGCCGGAATAAACTGAACCCACACTGCATTCCACCGATACCGGGTATTTTAATTGCAGGGCTCTGTAAGGCACGTCCATAAAATGACAACCCATATCGCCCAGCGAGCCGGTTCCAAAATCGCTCCATCCCCGCCAGGTAGCGGGTAAATAGGTTGGGTTGAAATCGCGCGCGGGCGCTGTGCCCAGCCACAGATCCCAGTCGAGTTCTTTGGGGATATCAAATTTTCCGGTTGGTGTGGGAATGCCCTGCGGCCAAACCGGGCGGTTGGTCCATACGTGTACCGTATGCACATCGCCGATAATGCCGGATTGAATCCAGGTTTCCACATTCCGGGTATCGGGTCCGCTGCTACCCTGGTTGCCCATTTGGGTAACCACTTTATAATGTGCGGCAGCCTGGGTCAATATCCTTGCTTCATAAATATCATGGGTAAGCGGTTTTTCACAATACACATGTTTGCCCATTTGCATGGCGGCATGCGCAATGGTGGCGTGCATATGGTCGGGTGTGGTAATAATCACCGCGTCTATATTCTTGTTTTCTTTTTCCAGCAGGATGCGGAAATCTTTATAGTATGGAGCTTTGGGCCATTTTTTCCTGGCATTAACGGCCATCCGATCGTCTACATCGCAAAGGGTCACAATATTATCACTGCCGTTATTAAAAGCATAGGGCAGGTTTACTTCGGCTTTTCCTCCGGTACCAATACCGGCTATATTCAGTTTGTCGCTGGGTGCGGTAAACCCGCGGCCCAGTACCGCGCGCGGAACAATATAGAAGCCCGCGGTAGCCAGTGCGGCATTACGGATAAAATTGCGGCGGGTTTGTGTCTGGTTTTTTTTCATGTGCCATCGTTTTTATTCAATGAAATGTCTATGCCGGGCTACCGGCTAAATTGCACGGCCAATGGTTCCTGGCTGACAAAAATATTTTGTTGCCGGTTTCGTTTGCGGATAATTGGCAGGGTTTGCAAAAGCTTCCTAGAAAACAGTCTGAACAATTTGCGGTTTTTTCAAATGCAGACCACAGGCTTTATTGAGTTTATTCACCATGTCTTCGGTAAATCCCGGTGAAATAACCTCGTCGTGCATATGCATAAAAATATACAATTGCTGCAAACCATGATCAAGCCAGTCTTTATCCTTATGTCCAAATTCCATGAAATAAAAATAAAGTATTCCGTTGGTTTTTTGATGCGGTATTGTATTTGGAACGCGTGTATACACCGTTCAAACTGCACACTGAACCATTGAAGGGGTGATGCCCGGAGCTATAATAATTCCCCGACTGAAAACAATCGGGGATCAATTATATCAACCAATATAAAACCTCAGCGTTTAACAATCATCTATGGATCTTATTGATGATGGGTGGTAAACTCTGACATAAAACTTACTTTACCGTTTTTTAAGCGCCAGATCTCCTGCACACCGGTGGTATCTTTTTTTCCTTTAGCATCGGTGGAATACTCGCGGCCCCATACACAAACCCAATCTTCTTTCTTGTCGGTACTCCTGGTGGAAATCCCTGCGTCAATGGAATCAACAAGCGCCGTGTAACCGCTACGTTGGGCTTTACCGCCAGCAACCAGGCTATCAGGAACGCCGTGAAAAGTAAATCCGTTGGCAAACAGCAAGCGTACGGTATCGGCCCACAAGGCCCTTGTATCTTCCATCCGGTTATCCTGGTATGATTTCCAGTTATCCAGCACAATTTTAGCTTTTTGGGGATCGCCTCTTTCAAAAGAGGAAGAAGAAGCTGCTGTGAAGGTATACGCAAGCGTGTCATTTTTTTGCTCCGTTATCTTCTTTTTTTTGGTCAACGGCCGAAGAATCGCAACTGGTAATGAATGCCGCAATGACGATTACTAAAAAGCATTTTTCTCATACAATGTTTATTTTGGGGGTTAAAAAAATGGTGCGCGGGGCGGAGGAGGAAAGAACCGATCAGCAGCTGAAAGAAGCTGTTATACGCATTTCGGGGAGGTTGATGTTTTGAGCGTTTCCCCAACAGGAAGATAAGATGATATGAAAAACTTTCATTAGCCAAATATCGATTTTACCAGGCCTCCGTCTACGGTGATGGTCTGGCCGGTAATATAACTTGAACAGGGGCTTAACAACCAGACCGCCAGCGAGGCAAAATCTTCCGGTTTTCCCAATGCACCAACGGGTATTTGCTGTATCCCCTGTTTCCGTGTTTCTGCGGCCGACAGCCCTGTTTGTTCCGCTTTTTTTGCATACAGCCTTTCTATGGCGGGTGTATCATGAGAACCCGGGCCCATGATGTTTAATGTTATACCAGTTTTTGCCAATTCCTGGCTCAGGGTTTTCACAAATCCCACAACGGCCAGTCGCAATGAATTGCTCAGCACAAGGTTTTCGATCGGTTGTTTTACCGAAGAGCTTTCTATATACACAATACGGCCATAATGTTGTTTGTTCATTAGGGCAACTATATTTTGGGTGATGTCCACTTTCCAGCGAAGAACGGTACGATAGGCAGTATCCCAATCATCAAGGGTGGTTTCCAGGAAGGTCTTGGCGGGGGGGCCGCCTGCATTCACCAGCATACCGTGTAATGGCCTGGAGCCGATAACAGCCAGCAGCTGCCCAATGATTTCCTTTTGCGTGATATCACCCGCCATGGTTTCTACCTGCGTGGGCGCGGTGGTCTTTAATGCATCCAGTCCCTCTTGGTTCCTTGCAATCGCAATAATCTGTGCGCCTTCTTTTATTAACGCGGCGGCGATTGCCTTTCCAAAACCGCTGGTGGCGCCTCCTACAACAAAAAGCTGGTCTTTTATTCCCAGGTCCATCGTATTTTTTTTAAATGATAATGCCCAACAAGAAACAAATTACAACAATAACCGGAGACGGAAGTTTTGTAAAAAATAAAATACAAAAGGTCCCGGCTATTACAAGCAGGTTCATAATACTGAGTGTGTTGATGCCTGTTAGTGACACATCTTTCAGCATGTACAGGGTTGCTGCAATCATGATGCCGGCAACGGCGGAATTGATGCCTTCCTGTGCGCGGTACACGGCCGCATATTTTTTTATATTATGCCATATGGGATAGAAAAAAAGCGCCAGCAACAGGCTGGGCAAAAAAATGGCGATGGAGCCGATAGCGGCGCCCAGGGCCTGCATGCCCGGGCCATGATCCTTCATGGCCAGCCCACCGGTAAAAGAGGCTATAGAAAACACCGGGCCGGGTATGGCCCGTACAATGCCCGCTCCGGTATAAAAATCATCCCGGCCTATACTAACCACGGATTGCTTTTTATCCTGGTTTTTACGGATAACGATTTGTGATTGGGGCCGCTCTACAAATTGTTCATACATAAAGGGTATCAAAACCTGGCCACCGCCAAACACCAGGCTACCCATCCGATAATTGTTCTCAAACAGGTTAACCGGGCGCCTGTTTTTCCAGTCGTGCAAACGTGCCATTTCACTGGTAACACCGGCAGCAATAAAAATCAGGGCAAACAACCATATATTCCACCATTTTATTTTATGCGGGCTTACATCGGACTGGGGAATCCGTTTGCTGCTAAGGTTGGTAATAAAACCCGCCAGCAAAATAAGCAGGGGAATTATGCCGGGCGCTTTAAAAAAAACAAAACAAACAACAACGGTTACAGCTACTATAATTTGGGTAATGCTATTCCGGGCCGCCATTTTAACCGCAAAACAGGCAGCAAAAGCAAGAAAGCCCACCGCCATGGGTGCAATAAATTTAAAAATATCTGTTTTAAGGGTCTTCTGATCTATGTATCCAAGCAGAAAGGAAAGTCCGCCCATCAGTATACACGCGGGTAGTACCCATATGATAAGGGTCAGAACAGCCAGTGGAACGCCGCCTCTTTTAAAACCAATAAGGGTGATGATTTGGGTGGAAGAAGCCCCTGGTAGCAACTGGCAGAAAGAATTGAAATCAAGTAATTCTTCTTCTGTAACATCTTTCCTGCGATGAACAAAGGTTTTCAGCATCATGGCAAAATGGCCCTGCGGACCACCAAATGCAGTCAGGCTGTATATAAAAACAGCTTTCAAAAAAGCGATGTGGCGGATTAGGATCATCGGCGCGGCGGGAACTGTTTATATTCTTTTGCTGTACAATTTATCAATAGCGCCGGTATCATCCAAATTGATTTTGCAAAAGGCTATTTATAATAGTGGTACAACACTATTTCGTCAAGCACTTTATCGGGTACCAGGTAACGTATCGACTTTCCCTGGCTTATCATATAACGTATATGGGTAGACGATATTTCAAGCAGGGGTGCCTCCACGGTTTCAATGGCGGCGTTCAGCGGATGTACAATGTTGAAACCCGGTCTTTTATAAACATACAAACGATGGTTTTTTACAAGTGTCTCCGCGTTTTTCCATTTATGCAGGTTCTGCAGTCCATCGCTACCCAAAACAATGGAAAACGTGTGCTCCGGGTGTTTTTCCACCAGGTAGGCCAGTGTATCAATGGTGAAGGAAGGTCGCGGTAAATGAAATTCTATGTCGCTGGCCTTGATGGTTGTTTCATTTTCAATGGCCAGTCTTACCAGGTGCAACCGATGGTATTCGTTTAGCAGACCGGACGTATCTTTTAATGGATTGTGCGGCGAAACCACCAGCCAAACCCTGTCCAGATTGGTATTCTGAGCCATATGACTGGCAATAATGCAATGGCCGATATGTATCGGGTTAAAAGAGCCAAAGTAGAGTCCTATTTTCATACCATTTGGTAGATCATTTTTTTATATCGATGCTTTTGCCATTAGCTTTTTCTGAAACGGTTTGCAATGTCTCCACAAAAATATTCTGCGCTTCGTTCAGCCGCAGGCTCAGGCTATAACCCGAAACCGTTATAGCAATGGGGTCTCCCAGCGGAGCTACCTGTTCTACCCGGATGGTTTCCCCTGGTACACAACCCATCTCCATTAATTTCAAAAAAATATCATTGTTTTCAAATGATTGAATCGTTACTGTTTCGCCCACGGGTATTTCTGATAGTCGTCTTAGCATTGTGCTACAAATCTATGCTGTCTGGCAAGTAAATTATTACGACTTTTGGAAATGCCGCAGAAACAGCCTGCTTCAATTGTCAGCTTTCATTTTCAGCACCGGGGTCTTTACTTACAAAACCGTCAAAAATTGAAGGCTTTTATAAACAACGTCTTTAAACAAGAAAAGATGCCCGTTCACACCCTCCAGTTTATATTCTGTTCAGACCGGCAGTTATTGTCCATCAATAGACAGTACCTGAAACATAACTACTATACAGATATCATCAGCTTTAACCTGGCGGATAAAAACCTGCCTGTTTTGGGAGAGATATACATAAGCCTTGACAGGGTACGAGACAATGCAAAAACACTTCAGCAGTTTGTCTACCTGGAGTTACACCGGGTTATTTTCCACGGGGTTCTTCATTTGTGCGGGTATAAGGATAAAAAAACCGTCGATCAGGCCTTGATGACAAAAAAAGAAGACTATTACCTCAAACAATATTTTAATAGTTCCACGAATCACAGTTTCACACCGAAACTGTGATTCGTGGAACATTGTATATTTGATTATGGCAAGAAAAAAATGGGTTCCTAAAACCGATATAACACCCAATCTCCTGAAATCAAGAGAAAAAAGAAAATGGCAAATCTCCTTTAGGCGATATGTGCTCGAAAGAACCCCTTGTTCCCCGTATGCACCTTTTTTCGGACTAGACATCAAAAACCTTCGGCACTGGATTGAACTTCAGTTTGAACAAAATTTGGGTTGGGACGATTTTGCCAAAAAGTGGCAATTTGAGCATGTTATTCCTGTCAATTACTTTGATTTTACTAAAGAAGAAGATTTAAAACGCTGCTGGAACTTTATAAATATCAGGGTGGACACCTTTCATGAAAATAGGGAAGAAGTCAAAAAACTGGACCTCCTGACAGCCAGGAAATATTTTGAAGCCTTATACAAGGAATCTGATTACCAACCCTGTATACTTCTGCTGGAAAAAATAACCGAAATAGAGGACGCGACATCTCCAAGCACCCAAAAACAGTCACATTTCTTGAGGGAAAGGAAACCTTTCCTGGATATACTACAACAATATTCGTCCTTTGAGTTTGAGCTACTGAACAGCGGCAGAACACCAACCGAGATAGCAAAAGAAGTCAACTTTCTCAAAAAATTTTAACCGGATACAGCAAACAAGCTAATTTTGCAGGTCCATTATGTTTCCCGAATATGATATTATAGTAGCGGGTGCCGGTCATGCAGGTTGTGAAGCAGCAGCCAGTGCCGCCAACCTGGGCGCTAAAGTGCTATTGGTTACCATGAATATGCAGACAATAGCGCAAATGAGTTGTAATCCGGCCATGGGTGGCATTGCAAAAGGACAGATTGTGCGTGAAATAGATGCCCTGGGTGGCTATTCCGGTATTGTCTCCGATGCAAGTACCATCCAATTCAGGATGTTGAATCGCTCAAAAGGCCCTGCCATGTGGAGCCCTAGAACCCAAAACGACCGAATGCTCTTTGCCACCAGCTGGCGTGAAAAACTGGAGCAAACTCCCAATGTCCATTTCTATCAGGATACGGTAGTCGGCCTGATAATAAAAGACAACCGGGCTTGTGGTGTTATCACCGGTCTCGGAAATCATATAAGAGCAAAAGCTGTGGTGATTACCAGTGGTACTTTTCTAAACGGTATTATCCATATCGGAGAAAAAAAATTTGGAGGCGGTCGCGTAGCCGAAAAAGCCTCTACTGGAATCACCGAACAACTTGTCTCTCATGGTTTTGAAAGCGCCCGCCTAAAGACAGGCACTCCTCCGCGGGTAGACGGCAGAAGCCTGGACTACTCCAAAATGGAAATTCAGGAAGGTGATACAGAAATCATCGGCTTCTCTTACCTGGACACAAAAAAAATAAAAGCTTCCGAACAAAAAAACTGCTGGATAACCTATACAAACCGAAAGACACACGATATTTTAAAAACAGGATTCGACCGGAGCCCCATGTATACTGGTAGGATCGGCGGCATCGGTCCTCGTTATTGCCCCAGTATCGAAGACAAGATAAATCGATTCGCTGAACGCGAGCGTCACCAGATATTTGTAGAACCCGAGGGATGGAATACCGTGGAAATCTATGTAAACGGGTTTTCTACCTCGCTCCCCGAAGAGGTTCAATACGAATCTATTCGTACAATACCAGGCTTTGAATTAGCCAGGATGTTCCGCCCGGGTTATGCCATTGAATACGACTTCTTTCCACCTACCCAGCTGAATTATACGCTGGAAACAAAAATAATCAGTCACCTTTTTTTTGCCGGCCAGATCAATGGCACCACCGGCTACGAGGAAGCAGCCTGCCAGGGTCTGATGGCCGGTATCAATGCACACCAAAAAGCATTTGAACTGGACCCTTTTGTATTAAAAAGAAGTGAAGCCTATATTGGTGTACTGATAGATGATCTTATCGGCAAGGGTACCGAAGAACCCTATCGCATGTTTACTTCCCGCGCCGAATTCAGAACTCTTTTAAGACAGGACAATGCCGATCTTCGGCTCACCGAAATGAGCTATCGGCTAGGACTTGCCTCGCAGGAAAGAATGGAAAATGTAATCAGCAAAAGAACAGGTGTTGACCAAATAAAGCTCATTTTAAAGGATTTTACCGTGGATCCTGACCAAATTCAGGCCTTTTTGGCCGAAAAAGGATCCGCCTCTCTTCTTCAGAAACAAAAAGCCATTCAACTTATCTTACGGCCAAACCTTGAATTAGCTGACCTTATGAAAGCAATTCCAACACTTGAAGATAAATTAAAAAGGTTTGATCGGGCTACCATAGAACAAGCCGAAATTCAACTGAAATACGAAGTTTATATCGAAAAAGAACGTGATTTAGTGAAAAAAATGGCAAAATTGGAGGATTTACAGATTCCCGATTCCTTCGATTATGACCGGATTAATTCACTTTCCAACGAGGCACTTCATAAATTCAAAAAAATAAGACCTCGCACCCTTGGCCAGGCTAGTCGCATCAGTGGCGTAAATCCAAGTGATGTACAGATTCTCCTGATCTTTATGGGCCGGTAAGCTTACAATCCATATTGCGCGCTTATCTGTAACATCCTATCAATGGGCTTTTTTGCCTTAATCCGCAGGTTTTCGTCCATAATAATCTCCGGAACCTCGTATTTCATACATAAATAGAGCTTTTCCAGGGTATTTAGCTTCATATGCGGACAATCATTACAGGCACAACTGTTATTGGGCGGCGCCGGTATAAAAGTCTTGTCAGGAGAATTCTTCTGCATCTGGTGCAATATACCGGTCTCTGTTGCCACGATGTATTCCATGGCATCATCCTGCTGCGAAAACTTCAGAAGGCCCGTGGTGGAGCCTATATAGTCTGCAATCCGCAACACCGCCTCCTCGCATTCGGGATGTGCAATCACCTTGGCATTAGGATGCCGTATCTTAAGCCTGGTAATTTTTTCCAGGCTAAAAATCTCGTGTACCATGCAGGCGCCGTTCCATAGAACCATATCCTTACCTGTTTTTTTAACAAGATAAGCACCCAGGTTTTTATCGGGCGCAAAAATTATCTTCTGATCAGAGGGCAGGCTTTCCACAATTTTCTGCGCGTTACTGCTGGTGCAGATAATATCGCTTTGCGCCTTAATTTCGGCACTGCAGTTAATATAAGAAATTACTATATGACCGGGGTATTTCTCTTTGAATTTCCTGAACATATCCCCCGGTGCGCTGTCTGCCAGTGAGCAACCCGCTTTCAAATCGGGGAGCAATACTTTTTTACCTGGATTCAGGATCTTTGCCGTTTCCGCCATAAAATGGACCCCGGCAAAAACGATGATACTGGCATCCGTTTTTTCGGCTTTTTGCGCCAGGCCTAAACTATCCCCAATATAATCAGCCACGTCCTGTATATCAGGCTCCTGGTAATAATGCGCCAGGATAATGGCATTTTTTTCTTTTTTTAATTTTTCAATCTCCCCAAACAAATCCATGGTTGGGTCTATCTCTATATCCAGGAAACCTGTTTTTTCAATTTTTTCCTTTTTAGCTGCTATTTGCACATCACTAATATACATAGTATACTATTTTTTATATAAATCTATTATTACTATAATGGTGGATTGGTGGATATTCATTTTAAAAAACGCTAGGTAAAAACAAAACAACCTTTTTATTAACACCAATTCACAAATACCCAACAATAACAAATCAAGCTGCTATTGGTTTTCATCCGGTTATTAACGGCTGTTAATATAAAAAGAACCGTATAACTATTTTAAAAAAAAAGCCTGTGTGGAACAATAATAAACCGGTCATTATTCACACATTTAAGGCCTACCGGTTAAACAAAAAACTTATAACCGAATTATTAACAAAGAAAATGCCTTTAAAAAGCCCTTTCCCACATGAATTATCAGTTCTCCACAGTACCTCGATGCCAGTATATTTTTAAAGAATTTCAGCACCGGTTGCCGCCGCATAAAAAAGAAACCCGCAACATTGCGGCATACCACGGAAAAAAACCTGCAAGGCCCTATAGAAGCAAGTTTCGACGGGTTTTCCACAATTTGTTCATATGCTAAATTACCCTATTTTTGCCATCCTGTTTTTTAAAAAGGAAATCATACTAATTAACTATGTCAATCATTCAAAAAATTCGTGAGAAGGCCGCCTGGTTTTTATTTATTGCTATTGGTGTATCCCTACTTGGTTTTTTGGTGCAGGATGCTTTTGTGGGTAAAACCGGCCAGGGCCTTTTTGGAGGGAATAATAAAATCGTTGGGGTGGTTAACGGTAAAAAAATAGATGTTACGGAATACAGCCTGAAGATTAAACAGGTAGAGGATCAATACCAGGCACAGGGTTATCCAATTAATGATATGATGCGACAGGGTATCCGGGAGCAGGTTTGGAACCAGTTGATCAGCGAGAATAATATAAATGAAGAAGTAAAAAAACTTGGTATCACGGTTACGGCCAAAGAACTGGACGATATGCTTTTTGGGCCCAATGCGCCGGAACAATTCAAAAAACAGTTTACCAATGAACAGGGTGTATATGATGTAAATGCAGCAAAGAATGCGATTGCCCAATTGCGTAAACAAAAAACAGCCATGGCAGATAATTTTAATAATGTATACCTGCCAGCCCTGGTAAGCAACCGCCTGCACGAAAAATTTATCTCTCTTTTGTCGAACACCACCTATATACCAAAATGGATGGTGGAAAAAATGAACACCGACAATAATACACTGGCTACCGTTTCTTATGTTAACGTGCCCTATTCCACTGTACCAGACAGCTCCATAAAAATAAACGACGATGAGATTGCGGCCTTTGTAAGCAAACACAAAGAGGAATACAAACAGGAAGAAAGCCGCGGTATTGCCTATGTTGTTTTTGATGCTTCCCCTTCCGCCGCCGACACCGCCGCCGTAAAAAACAGCCTGGAAACGCTAAAAAAAGAAATGGCTTCCACGCCTGAATCAGCAATAGCCGCTTTTCTGGCAAAAAATGGCAGCCAGCAAAATTTTACGGATGTCTATATTTCCAAGACCGCCCTCCAGGTGCCCGATAAGGATTCTATTATGGCCTTGCCCAAAGGTGGTGTATTCGGCCCCTACCTGGATGCAACCAATTTCACGGTAGCAAAAAAACTGGACGAAAAAGTTTTGCCTGATTCTGTAAAAGCCCGTCATATATTAATTGCAACCGCCGACCGGAACGGAGCCCCCTTGCTGGAAGACAGTATCGCCAAAAAAAGAATCGACAGTATTCAGAGCGCTATTGAACATGGTGCCCGCTTTGACAGCATGGCGGCCAAATTTTCCGATGATCCGGGTTCCAAGACTACGGGTGGCGATCTTGGGTATTTTGGTTCTGGCAGGATGGTGAAGGAGTTTGATGATTTTTGTTTTACCGGTAAAAAAGGAGAACGAAAAGTTGTAAAAACCCAGTTCGGTTATCACCTGATAGAAATAGAGGATCAGAAGAATTTTAACCCCGCCTATAAAATTGCCTATCTGTCTAAAACCATTGCCGCCAGCCAGGAAACAGATGAAAAGGCGTCGGGTTTGGCCAGCCAGTTTGCCAGCGAGAGCCGTTCTGCAAAAGCTTTTGAAGACAACCTGAAAAAAAGGAATTATAATAAGTTGCTGGCGTCGGACATAAAACCCAACGACATGAATATCGCTTCCCTGGGTAGTAACCGCCAGTTGGTAAAATGGGTCTATAATGCAGACCGCGGCGCGGTTTCCGAAGTGTTTAGCATTGACAACAAATACGTGGTGGCTATGGTAACAGAAATTAACAAGGAAGGTGTTGCCAGCCCAGCCAAGGCAAGACCCATGGTTGAATATATTGTCCGAAACCAGAAAAAAGCCGAACAAATCAAAAAGAAAATAGGCGCGGCCAATACGCTGGAAGCCATTGCTTCTGCCACCGGTCAACCCGTGCTGAAAGTTGACAGTCTTAGTTTTTCGGCGCCATTTTTCCCCAACGCCGGCCAGGAAGGCAAAGTAGGTGGATATGCATTTAACGCAGCCTCAAAAGGAAAGGCATCTGCTCCCATTGACGGCAACGGTGGGGTATACAGCATCCGTACAGAAAATGTATATGCAAAATCAAATACCTCAGGCAGTACTGACCAGCAACGCAATACTCTTATCCAAAATCAACGGATGGCCGCCAGCAGGGGCGTAATTGAAGCGGCGCTTAAAAAAGCCTCTACAATAAAAGATACCAGGAGCAATATTTTTTAAGAAATAATACTCAGCAAATGGTCCCGAATCTATCGGGACCTTTTTCATTCCCGGAACTTTTTTCAGCCAGGATGGTTATAAAACAGGTTCCGGTTGCCGGCAATACAGAACTTGCCCGGCACCGGATTCGGTATTATTTTTACAGCCTGCACTAAACAGCACCGTATGAGCGAAGATATTATTGTAAACAAGGTCGCCGAAAGCGGCCTGCAGGAAATTAATCTTGAAGAATATTACCCGGCCGGCGAGACCCTGATTTTCGATCTGAAGGATTTTTTGTTCATGGGTCTTATATTAAAAGAAAAAGATTTCAGGGAAGCGCTTAAGAAACTCGATTTTTCTATTTACCAGAATAAACTGGTAGCGGTAACCTGTACAGCCGATGCGATCATTCCCGTATGGGCCTTTATGCTGGTGGCCAGCCTGCTGCAGCCGGTAGCAAAGGAAATGGTTTTGGGCGATGACACATTCTTGCACAAAACACTTTTCCTGCGAAACATCAACACCATCAACCTGGAAGAATACCGCGACAGGCGAGTGGTGATAAAAGGTTGTGGTGATCTGGAAACGGGCCCATTCGCCTATTTTGAAATAACAAAACTATTGCGCCCCCTGGCAAAAAGTATTATGTACGGCGAACCCTGCAGCACGGTACCCGTTTTTAAAAAGACAGCAGGACCTACAGTATAATACATAAAATTTGTTTTGAACATTTTGGACAATGTACCAAATTCGCCGGCAAAATCTGTTTACCATATCGCCTTCTTCAACACCGCGCCTAGCAAACATACAGGCGCATTCTTTAAAAAATACTACAAATGGAGTAGGTGTTATTTAATACTCCTGCATTAACTTGAAAGGCTGATATTATTCCTGCCGATCCGCCCAATGAAAACATTGTATAATGGCGTTATATGGCCGGCATGGCCCACGGTTAAGAGGATGCCGTATTTATAACAGGATGCATATATAGCAATGTCAAAATATAAGGTGTACATATCATCTACATACGCAGATCTAAAAGACTACCGGGCCCTGGTGATAGATTTTTTTGGTAAAAAAACCATCAAAGAAAATTTTGACCTGTGAAGCATGGAGGGATATGTGGCTGATAATACCGTACCTGCCATGGAATGTATCATCTTGTTTTATTTGTGATTCGTTGTATAATGTGGGCCTGCAGAGTATATAAAATTAAATTGTTTTACCGGGATTATTTGCGAAGGGCTACACCCTTCGCTCTTATCTTTCGCCCTTTCAGGGCTGAATCCGCGTTAGCCCAAAGCCCTGCAGGGGCGATGTACAATAGTACTGGGGGAGTCCGGTG
>JBDTVE010000270.1:0-38263 GCA_040007355.1 Bacteroidota bacterium
GTAGGCATTATCGCCCAGCATTATCGCCAGTTCAGAATTGTTATACCCGCTTTTCAGTCTAATATAACTGTCGCGGGTTGATTTTTGAACACTGTTGCCGGTACCGGGGTCGCCAAATACCCCAATGCGTATTTTACGCGTGGTATTGGCCGGTGGGGAGGTGGTAAAATAATTGCGATAACTTCCTTTTACGATAGAGCCTGCGGAGCCCACGCCATAAAAATATTTGGTATCCGGGTTTAAGCTGGTAATACGCAGTTCGTGCTCAGTTACTGCGGTATTATCCTGCAGGACATTTGTAAGTGAATTTTCATCGGAACCATATTTTATCCTGGAACTGGTGGCTGAGGTGGTGGTCCACCGGATAGTGACAGCGTTCCCGCTCACCATTTGTAAAAGCGGGCCCCTGGTGATATCGGGTTCTGCTGATCCCGCGGTGCCGGTCAGTTGCATATCAAAAGTTAGATCGGAACTGGTATTGTTGGTTTGATGCATTTCCACGGCAACGGTATTTGACCCTTCCTGGAAGTAGCTGGCAGGAACTGCATAAGTATTTATCGCCTGTCCGTCATCGGCAGCATTGCTAGCCGTAGTGGTATAGGTTGCACCTGCAGTCAGCAAATCCCTTGCAACCTCTGTTCCGTTTACATAGATCGCGATGCCATCGTCGCGGTAAACATTCATGGTGAAAGAAGTATAGTTGCTGAGGCCAGTAATATTAAATGTCTTACGAAAATAGGTGGTAATAATTTTTGGGCCACAGCTGCCCGGGGCTCCATTTTCCGCGGCGGGATAGTTGGATGTTCCGCAGCCAGAAAACACCGCAGTAGTATAAGTATCCCCAAACCCAAACCTTCCAACACCTGTTTTCCAGGAAGCATCGTTAAATGCTGCAGGAATCCAGGCTGTTCCCTGGTTGCTGCCGTTGTCGAGGTATTTCCAGGTAGCGCCAAAATTAAAAACGGTTCCGCCGCCGGGTTTGGCTATCAGTTCCAGGTCAAAACTGAGATCGCTGCTGGTAGCAGCCGACTGATGTACTTCAACAGCTACCATATTATCTCCGGAAACAAAGGCCGAAGTGGAAATATCAAAGCTGGTAATGCCATTGCCGTTTTCTGCTGCCGCGGCAGATGCTAGGGTGCTGTACACCGGGGTGCCCGAAATATTGGTACGGGCTACTTCCGTTCCGTTTACATATATAACAGCACCGTCATCTATATATCCATTTAAGCGAATGCCGCCGAAATCGCCGATATTGGCAATATTCAGCAGCTTGCGGAAATAAGTAGTAATATATTTAGCCGAAGGATTGCCGCCATAATTTACCGGCGTACGTTCCTTACCATCGCCATACCCAAATTCGGCGGGACCGCTGTTCCAAGCGCCATCGGCAAAAGCAATATTACGCCAGTCAGCGGCGCCGGCGCCGATAGGTGCCGCGCTACCGATATCCAGGTATTTCCAGGTTGATCCAAAGTTAACATAGGTGGTGTCGGCCAGGGCATTGTTGCTGAAAGCGCACAATATAAAGAAGGCCATCAGGCAACGAAGGAGGCAATTGGACTTCATGGATAAAAGATTGTGGATTTGATACGTGTCTACCGGTATTATTCAGTGTTAAGGTGATACAATTATAGTTGCAATAACAGTAAGGTTTGGCTCATTCTTTTCATCTCAACGGCTTCCAGTTGCTCTCGACGTGGGAATAGTGATTTAAATTTATACATAAGTTGTTTACTATAAACTAATTAAAATGAAAATTTTATCAAAGACAAAAACGCTCGGAGAAGTATTATATCAGTATAACGCAATTAAATAGTGTTTAGTAGCGTTTTAATAAAAAATTTTATTTTTTTTAAGTTTTGCGTTTGAATGATCACTGAATTTGGTTCCTCCTATCCTGAAAACCGAAACGTGTAATATTAATTAGATAAGCCGATGGTTTTTTTAATTAATCAATGCCTGATAATAACCCGAAAATCGTATGAAAAAAAGCTACTTCTTTCTATTTATTACCATTGCATTTTTTGCTGCACAAGGTCTGTACGCGCAGGTGATAAGACCTTTTACACCCCGGTATACCAATCCTTCCGTGAGGGGCAATATTAAATTTGTTTCCAACAATATAATTACCACCGCAGGGGCCATTACAACGGAGATACCTCCCGCCGGAAGTGCTACCAATAACAATGGAGCAGGCGTTAACCTGGATATTGATAACCCGCCCAATACTACATTTTTTACCTATAGTGCTGCCTGGAAATACTACGACACCGTAACGGCAGCCAAGCAACCTTATCTTACCAACTGGACTACGGTTGCTTATGATGATGCTATCTGGAAATCGGGCAATGGGCAGTTAGGGTATGGCGATGGAGATGAGACAACGGTGGTAAGCTATGGGCCCAGTGCTTCCAATAAATATGTAAGCACTTATTTCAGGAAGGTTGTAAATATTCCCGACCCAACTTTATTCAGTAGTTTCCTTATCAATGTACACCGCGACGATGGTATCGTAGTATATGTGAATGGGGTGGAAGTTGCCAGGGATAATATGCCTGCCGGTGTTATCACATATACTACCACTACGGCCAATGCTACTGACGATGGAAATACCGTTATACCGCTTACGGTGAGTCCTTCTGTATTTGTAGCCGGAAATAATACGATTGCGGTGGAAATTCACCAGACCAGTATTACCAGCTCCGATCTTAGTTTTGATATGGAGCTGAACGGGGTTCCGTCGAATAATGGCACCTTCAACTCTACCAGTTCTGATCTTTCTTTAGCCAGTTGCAGCGAAGTTTTGTGGGCCGGTCTGTATTGGGGCGCATCCCTGGGTGGCAGCGCAGACTCCAGCTGGCGGGTGGGATACGATACCGTTTTACTTAAGGTACCCGGTGCCGGCGCTTATTCAAAAGTAGTGGCAGTAAAAACCGATTTTCATAATTTCGGCGGAGGATCTAACCACAACGGTTATAGCTCCGTTGCGGACGTAACATCACTGATAAACAAATTCAATGCGAATGGTACATATACAGTTGCCAATGTAGTGGTGCCCGTTGCCACCGGGCTGAAAAATCAGGCCGCCGGCTGGACACTTGTTATTGCTTATAAAAACAGCATAGAAATACCCAGGAACTTAGTGGTATTTGACGGATTCAGCATTGTGGGTACCGGCTCCCAAAACGATATTAAAATAGGCGGGTTTGTAACGCCCCTGACCGGCCCCGTTAGTTGTGAACTGGGCGCGGTCTGTTATGACGGCGACCGGGGCAGCAGCGATGGGTTCTTTTTCAAACAGGATTCATCGGCGGCAGGTGTATTTACCGATCTTACACCCAACGGTACCAGCAACCTGAGTGATATGTGGAACAGCACCATTTCGTATATGGGGGCCAATGTAACCACGCGTAACCCGGCACACGCCAATACCCTGGGGTACGATGCAGATATACTGCAATTGCCCAATAGCGGCAATGCCGTGCTGGGAAATAATATGACCTCCGCCCGTATCCGGGTAAGCTCGCCTTCATCCGGTGGTGAAAACTTTTTTCTGCAGGTGGTAAGCTCTGCCATTTCGGTTGCCAATCCGAGTTTTTATATGATAAAAACCTCCACCGATCTAAGCGGTGGATCCTGGTTGCCGGGTGATAGCCTTCAATACAAAGTGGTTACCCTTAATAATGCAACGGATACCAGTACCAATACGGTTCTTATAGATACCCTGCCGGCAAATGTTAATTATAAACCGGGGAGTCTTGCCATCAACAATATTCCCAAAACGGATGCTGCGGGCGACGATGAAGCAGAATATGATCCCATTGGCAGGCGGGTTATTTTTCGCATTGGCACCGGCGCCAATGCATTAACTGGCGGCCAGGTAATACCCAATAAAGCCGATTCGGTGACTTTTAAAGTTAACGCCACGGATATTTGCCAGATCATTGCCTGTAACGCTGTGGCAGCCAACCAGGCGCGGATAGACTATGCAGGTAAAAATTCTTTACAGGCGCTCTTTGATTACAGCGGGTATCTTTCTGCAGGCTGTTTTGTAGAAGGCGCTATTACCAATACCATAACCGGCACCTGCGTTACAAGAGGTGACACCTCGCTGGTAAACCAATGCCCGGCTTTGTCTCTTACACTGCCATCCGGTTTGTATACCGGGTACACTTTTTACAAAGCCGTTCCATTTATACCCGCTAACCAGTATAACCCCGCAACACCTGTTACAGTGGGTAGTACCTACTACGCATTCTGGAACTCCGGCACGGGTTGTACCGATACCGTTCGTTTCAATGCATTGTTGCAACCATGTCCCGATATTGACGATGATGATGACGGCATTCCGGATTACGTGGAAAGCAATGGATACGATGCATTTGCCGATGACAATGGCGATGGCATCCCGAATTTTACCGATCCCACTTTCCCCGGATTTACAGACATCAATCATGACGGTGTAAATGATTTTTTTGACACCGACCTGGATGGCATACCCAATCAGATGGATCTGGATAGTGATAACGATGGCATCCCTGATGTGGTGGAAGCTGGTGGCGTAGATGCCAATGGTGATGGAAGGATTGATAATTTCACCGATACAGACAACGATGGCCTGTCGCAGAACGTAGACGCTAATAACACCGGGCAGCTTGGATCCGGCAACGGTCTTGGCCTGCGCGATACCGATGGCGACGGCATTCCGGATTATCTGGACCTGGATAGCGATAACGATGGTATTCCTGATATAATAGAAGCGGGCGGTGTGGATGCCAACAACGATGGCATGATTGATAACTACACGGACAGCGATGCCGACGGATTCTCTGATAATGTTGACGGGGATGTTGGTAATGATGGTATCGCAGAAAACAGCGCCAACGCTTTATTAAGAACCGGTGCAGATACTAACAATGATGGCCGTGCAGACAGCTATCCTTATCAAAATATGGACAAGGATGGCGTAGCCAATCCTTACGACCTGGACAGCGATGGCGATGGCATAACAGATACCAGGGAAGCGGGTTTTACAGACGCAGACAGCAATGGGAAAATAGACGGAGCCATTGGCAGCAATGGTTGGAACACCGCGGTTGATAATCTGTCAGCACTAAACCTGCTCAACACGGATGGTTCTGGCAACCCCGATTACCTGGATATTGATGCTGACAACGATGGCATTCCCGATAACGTGGAAGGACTACCGACTGCCAACTATAAATTCCCGACCTATTCAGATACCGACGGCGATGGAATTGATGACGCCTATGATAATATCGTTGGTTTTGGCGGCAATGGTATTACACCCAATGACCAGGACGCAGATACCATTCCCGACTACCGCGATACGGACTCGGATGCCGATGGCCAGGCCGATATTCTTGAAGGGAGCGATTTTAACGGCAACTGTAAAACGGATGATAATGCTGTACTAACCGGAATAGACACGGATGGAGATGGACTGGATGATCGTTTTGACAGCGATAACAGTTCCGCCAGGGTAACATCGGCCTATATGGGAGTTAATGGCAGCCTGGTGGGCGACCCAACACCGGGTTCCAGCACCGTTGTTCAAAATTGTAATGGTACTGCGGAACGCGATTGGCGCTATCAACCCTACCTGCTTGCGTTGCAGTTCCTGCATGTTTCGGGTATATCCATCAATCATGCAGCCATTCTTAACTGGATGGTGACGGCCGACCAGGGCGTTGACCGGTTCATTGTAGAACGCAGCACAGACGGTGTACATTTCAGCGAGCTGATGGAAGTACCAGGTACCAATGCACCCTGTAATGCAAAATCGTTTACTGCCACCGATAATCAATTGGATGATGCGCAAAGCACCGTATTATATTACCGCATACGCGCGGTGAGCAAGGGCACCCTTGGCAAATTAAGCAATATGGTGATGGTAAAAACCAGACTGAAAAATCAGGTAGCGGTAACTCCCAACCCGGCCAGTACGGTTATCAACATAAATATCTATTCGGAAACCAATGGCGCGGCGCAGGTAAGGTTATTGGATATAACCGGCAAACTGGTACTCTCCGTGCTGCAGCCTTTAACAGCCGGTCTTAACAGTTTCCGGGTAGATGATATTACCCGCCTGTCTAATGGAATTTACACGCTGCAGGTCATCAAAGGTCCGCAAACATTTAATGAAAAACTTATTATAAGAAAATAACATCCCTTTTTTCTTTCTCACCTGCAATGGTGGTGCCGCAACCGGCGGTACCTCATTGCAGGTTTTTTATGCCGACTCACAAACTTTTACCAGGCCGTTGAAAGGCAATTGCGGGCATTCCCTTATTTTTCTCCTTAATCTGGCTGCTGACTGTATTTTTGTATTCATGTATACGCTTAAAAAATCACTGGGTCAGCATTTTTTAAAAGACCAGGAGGTTTGCAGAAGGATAGTAGCCGCCCTGCAACAAAACCCTTTTCAACAACTGCTGGAAATTGGCCCGGGCGCCGGTGCGCTTACTCAATACCTGATGACAGTAAAGAATATTGATTTTAAATGCGTGGAAATAGATGAAGAAAAAGTTCAGTGGTTGCTGCAAACCTGGCCCCAGCTTTCAGGAAAGATTATTCACCAGAGTATCCTGGATATGGACAAGCCGTTTGAAGGAAAATTTACAATAGTAGGCAACTTCCCGTATAATATCTCCTCGCAGATAGTGTTTAAGATACTGGATTGGAAAGAATCGGTACAAGCCATGGTTGGAATGTTTCAGAAGGAGGTGGCCTTGCGCATCGCAGCAAAAGAAGGCAATAAGATCTACGGGGTGACCAGCGTACTGGTACAGGCTTTTTTTAATACAGAATATCTTTTTGAAATAGATGAGCAGGCTTTTAATCCTCCGCCGAAAGTGAAAAGCGCCGTTATACGGTTGCAACCGCTTGCAGAACCCCTTTCCATGAAAAGCGAAAGACAGTTTTTCCTGTTGGTTAAAACAGCCTTTAACCAGCGTCGTAAGACCCTGCGGAATGCGGTTAAAAGCTTGTTTGAACCTCCCGTGCTGGAAGATCCTATTTTTGACAAACGCGCGGAGCAATTGTCCATCGGGCAGTTTGCCGCCTTAACTTTTAAAATGAGATAGCAGATCGATTTATGAGAAAAGTTATTATTACAGCTAAGGTGCATGATTACCTAAAAGAAAGACTGGCGGGTAATGGATTTGAAATAATATATGAACCGCAGATCACCTACCAGCAACTGGAAACACGGATACCCGAAGCCGAAGGATTAATTGTGACCACCCGCTTAACCATTGACAAGCCAATGATTGACAAAGCAAGCCAGTTAAAATGGATTGGCCGTATAGGCAGCGGCATGGAATTGATTGATACCACCTATGCCGAACAAAAAGGCATTGTATGTGTAAGCAGCCCGGAGGGCAACCGCAACGCGGTTGCGGAACAGGTGCTGGGGATGCTGTTGGTGCTGATGAACAATATTAATAAAGGCATGCAGGAGATCAAAGAAGGGAAATGGATCCGGGATGAAAACCGGGGCACGGAACTAACGGGCAAGACAGTGGGCATTATTGGTTTTGGCAATACCGGCGCAGCATTTGCAAAACTACTGGCCGCTTTTGATGTGACGGTGCTGGCCTATGATAAATATAAAGTGGGTTTTGCAAAAGGATATATTAAGGAGGCCAGCCTGGAACAACTTTGCAGGTATGCTGATGTAATTAGTTTTCATGTACCCCTTACAGCCGAAACACGGCATATGGCCAATACAGGTTTTTTTAATGCCTTGCAGCAAAAGCCCTATTTTATCAATGCCTGTCGTGGCAAGGTACATGATACCGCCGCTGTTATACAGGCCCTGCAACGACACCAGATAGCGGGCGCCGCCCTGGACGTGCTGGAAAATGAAAAATTGGACAGTTACACGCCCGACCAAAAAGAACAATTGGACTGGCTGTTGGCGCAACCCAATGTAGTGATCACCCCGCATATTGCCGGCTACAGCCACGAGGCCTTTTATAAAATGGCCAAAGTGGTGCTTGATAAACTGGCGCTGTAATACGTCTACCCATCATTGTTATGTTTTTTGAAAGGGTTAACCGGCTGCTGTTAATCCTGGTATATTTTATAAGAATGGCGACCCCGTTTTAACAGTTGCTTATCATCATCCGGTATACTTTTTTTGGTGGTAATGGAAATACCCGATTAAGAAATAAAATCTATCTCTTTTCCTGCTGGGCGTCACGGTATGATTCCTATAAATGGCAGACCATTAGCATCAGTTATGAAAACGGCAGCTTTGTTTTTAAGAAAAACAGCCCGGTTATTTATGACAATACCCTGGGAAGTTTATACGTGCGCTGGGAGATATTTCCGCCAACAAGTGGTTATTATGATGCTGAAGGCGGCAACCGTGAAAGTTACCACCTGGCATTTTCCCTGCAGCTGTTTGACGCGGGTAATAATTATACGGGTAACGATTGGTATTTTGACGACAAGTGACAATGACGGTGCGTTCCGGTTCAGGGCCGTATACCAGCCGGGGAACAACCGCTTTGAATATACTTTTGTAAAAGAATAAGATAGGGAGGCAAGGCCGCGGGGCTTCCGCCGAACATGATGTGTAATGGCTTTATAATGAATGTTTTATTGGTTTTAAACCTCGTATTTTTCGCGCAAAAAAAATTCTTATCTTTGTATATATGGCAACGCTTCGGTAATCATCTGGGGCGTTGTTATTTTTTTCTGTTCACTAATCAAAGAAGACTTTATGAGTGATGTAATTTACGTGACAAAAGAAACGCTGGAACAGCTAAAAGCAGAGTTACAGCGTATGAGAACAATCGACCGACCGGCTGCTTCAAAAGCCATTGCCGAAGCCAGGGAAAAAGGTGATTTAAAAGAAAATGCCGAATATGATGCCGCAAAAGAAGCCCAGGGCCTGTTGGAGGCAAGACTTAAAAAAATGGAAAGCGACCTGGCCAATGTACGTATTGTGGATACCAACACTATTGATACCAGTAAAGTAAGCATTCTTACCAAGGTGGCTTTAACCAACCTCAATACAAAAAAGCAGGTAAGCTATCAGATAGTTTCTGAAAAAGAAGCTGATTTGAAACTAGGCAAGATTTCTGTAACATCACCCATTGGAAAATCTTTGCTGGGTAAGGAAGTGGGCGACGTAGTAGATGTTCAGGTGCCCGCTGGCATGCTCAAGCTAAAAGTGGAAAACATATCTGCATAGACATTTTATGGATAGAAAGGACAGGGCCGGATACAATCCGGCCTTTTAGTTAACAGGCAGGCCCGAATGACCGGTTCAGCTAACGGGTCGGTGTGTGTTTCGAGATAGCGGGTATTGCATCCGGCAGCGCGAAGGTGTTTTAATTTGTCCTGTACCTTTGCCCGGTATTGGCTGGCGGGATCCTGTCAGCCCTGCAGATCAAATAAATTTTTTGTATGACAATCTTCTCAAAAATCATCGCGGGCCAGATCCCTTCTCTCAAAATTGCGGAAGACGAATTGTTTTTTGCGTTTCTTGATATTGCACCCTTGCGCGAAGGGCATACCCTGGTAATACCCAAAACAGAAACGGATAAATTTTTCGATATGCCGGAAGAATATCTTTCACGCATCCTCCTGTTTGCAAAACCCATTGCAAAGGCCATCGAAAAAACATTCGACTGTAACCGTTGCGGTCTGTCGGTTATAGGCCTGGAAGTACCCCACGCGCACCTGCACCTGGTGCCCATTAATAGTATTAAGGACCTGGATTTTTTGCAGCCAAAATGTAAACCCACGCAGGAAGATCTAAAGGCCACCCAGAAAAAGATACTAAAGGCCATGGCCGGCAATAGAGACATGTTGTAATGGGGGATGGATTTAGCGGCGTTTATGCCTGATAGTGACAGGTTAGGTATGTGGCGATCCTGCTTGTTGTTATTTTTGTTTTACCCTGGTGGGATTCCTGACAATAAATTCATCCCAACCCTTTATCTTTTTTGTGTTGGGTCTTACCGCCGACTGGGTCTGGTAGTGGTGACAGAGGGCCACAGCCAGTGCATCTGATGCATCAAGATATTTAAGATCGCCTTCCGCCAGTTGCAAAATCCGCTGCAGCATTTTCCATACCTGTTGTTTATCGGCATTGCCATTGCCGGTAATGGATTGTTTTATCTTTTTTGGTGAATATTCAGTAACGGGTATGCCTGACTGCATGGCTGCTGCAATGGCCACACCCTGGGCACGCCCCAATTTTAGCATGCTTTGCACATTTTTTCCAAAAAAAGGCGCCTCAATGGCAAATAAATGAGGCTGGTGTGTTTTTATGATTTTGCAAACCGTGGCGTGAATCAGTTCCAGGCGCTCATAAATATCTTTTTTACCCCCCAGCTTTAAGACATCCATTTCCAATAGCTGTATGGTATGGCCGGTAACAACAATTAATCCATAGCCCATTACCACCGTACCTGGGTCAATTCCTAAAATTATTTTTGGGGCTGTTTGCAAAAAGGAAAGTTATTTTTGAAAAGATGTTTACCAGGAACAAAAATATTAAATTACTGCTCAATTATGGGTTGGGACCTGTTTTATTCATTTGGCTTTTTTATTCAATTTATGAACAAATAAAAAACCAGCCTCATTTAAAAGAGGCATTACAAAGCCTCCGCTTGTCTGTAACCGGTACACAATCCTGGAAAATATACCTGGCGCTGCTGCTGGTACCATTCAATTGGGGGCTGGAAGCAAGGAAATGGCAGGTTTTGCTTAAACCGGTGGAACCGATTGGCTTTTTTACTGCTTTCAGGGCCGTATTGGCCGGGCTTGCTTTTTCAATGAATACACCCAACCGCGTGGGAGAGTACGGGGGCCGGGTATTGTACGTGCAGGACGGGCATCGCTGGAAGGCATTTTCGCTTACAATAATAGGCAGTTTTAGCCAGTTAATGGTTACCCTGACCCTGGGTTTGGGGGGCTTGTTTTTTCTGTTGAACAGCGCGGTAACCGCGGATGCTATTGCAGCATATCATATCTGGATACGCGTATTGTTTTTTGGAACCTTACTGGTAACCGGCCTTCTTTGTTTATTGTATTTCCGCCTGGACCAGTTGATGAAATGGGTACAAAAGATACCTAAAGCCCGTTCTTTCCTGCGGCATATGGCTGTTATGGAGACCATTCCTGTTAGAATTTTGTTAAGAACAATCAGCCTTTCCTTTATGCGTTATCTCATTTTTGTTTTTCAATATATCTTACTGTTGCAATTGTTTGGTGTGGAAGCTTCCGTTTGGCATTCCTTTTGGCTGATTACTGTTTTGTATCTTATTCTTGCTATAACCCCTACCATTGCATTGGCGGAAGTGGGTATACGCGGGCAGGTTAGTTTGTTGTTGTTTGCGCTGGTTAGTACCAATAAGTTTGGCATTGCGGGAGCCGCAACCGCCATTTGGTTTATTAACCTGGTTATACCGGCATTAGCCGGCAGTATATTATTTTTAAGCCTTAAAATATTCTCCGATAAATGAAGCAAACTCTTTACTTAACCCTCTTTTTACTATGCAACTTTGTGCTGAATGCGGGCGATGAATTTTGCAGCATCCGGAACACCGCTTTCCAGGCCGGGGAATCCAGCACCTATACGGTTTTCTATACACTGGGCGTTTTTATTGCCGCCGGCGAGGCCAGCTTTAATATAAACCTGGAATATGCCAATAATAAACCCGTTTATCATATCATTGGCGAAGGAAAAACCTATAGTTTTTATGATAGCTTTTTTAAAGTGCGCGACAAATACGAAACATTTATAGATACGGCCACCCTGCAACCCGTCAAGTTTATCCGGAACGTAGACGAGGGCGGCTATAAAAAGTATGAAAACGTTACGTTTAACCGGCAAATCAATACGGCGGTTACCAATAAAGGTGTTTATAAGGTACCCGACTGTATACAGGACGTGGTGAGTGCCATTTTTTATGCGCGTAATATCAATTTTAATAAGTATAAAATAAATGACAAGATTCCTTTTACCATGTTCCTGGACAATGAATCCTATAATTTGTATATCCGTTACATGGGCAAAGAAATTATTAAAACAAAATACGGCCGGTTCAAAGCTATCAAATTCAAACCCTTGTTGGTAAAAGGAACCATTTTTGAAGGAGGCGAGAAAATGCTGGTATGGGTAAGCGATGATGCCAATCATTTGCCGCTTCGTGTAGAAAGTCCCATCAGTGTTGGTAGTATAAAAGTGGATATGATGAAATACAGGAACCTTCGTTATCCCCTCAGCTCATTGATGTTGGTGCGGTAAGAACGCATTCCCACCTCCTCAGTTTGTTAGATCCGATATTTTAAAGACATCCTTTTGTCTTATTCCTTTTTCTGTCGGTTGCAGCGTACAGCATTCAATAACAGGATCGTGTTCAAAAAACAGGATATAGTCTTTCTCAAGCGCATCGGTTAAAAAAGTTCTTTTCTCCTGCAAAGTGGTCAGCGGGAACATATCGTAGGCCATTACATAGGGCAGGGGCAGGTGACCGATCGATGGCAGGAGATCCGCTGTATAAACAATGGTTTTGTTTTTGTATTTTATAACGGGCAGCATCATGGCGTCGGTATGTCCGCTCACCAGGATAATCGAAAGCTGTTCCGTAATACCCGAAGCGAACGGCTGTATTACGGATGATTGGTTGCCCGTGGGTATAAATCTTAGTTGGCCGCTTTCTAGAATGGGCAGGATGTTCTCTTTCAGAAAAGACGCTTTTTCCCGCTCATTTGGTTCGGTGGCCCAATTCCAGTGGCGTTCATTGCTCCAGTAAACGGCGTTTTTGAACGTGGGTACCAGGGCTTTGCCTTCCCTTGAAATGGCGCCCCCGCAATGATCAAAATGCAAATGGGTTAAAAAGACATCAGTGATATCTGCCAGTGTAAAGCCATGTTTGGCCAGCGATTTTTCTAAGGTATCATTGCCATGTAGATAATAGTGACTGAAGAATTTGGCATCCTGTTTATCGCCATTACCCGTATCAACCAAAATCAGGCGTTTGCCGTCTTCTATCAACAGGCAACGCAGCGCCCAGCGACATAAATTATTTTCATCAGCAGGATTTAGTTTGTTCCAGATGCTTTTTGGCACCACCCCGTACATGGCGCCGCCGTCTAATTTAAAGAAACCGGTATTAATGGTATATAACCGCATATCAGGGAGTTTTTTTTATTTTTTGTGCCGTCAGCAGCAACAACACCAGGCCCGCCGCAAAGAAACCCATTAACGCCAGTAAGGAACTCCGCATGGAATGAGTGATGCCTTCTATCAGGCCAAAACTGATCAGACCAATTACAATAGCCAGCTTCTCGGTAACATCATAGAAGCTGAAAAAAGAGGCTGTATCTTTTGTTTCAGGCATAAACTTGGAATAGGAAGATCGGCTCATGGATTGTATACCCCCCATTACCAGGCCAACCAGCGATGCCAGAATGTAAAATTGCATTTCGGTTTGCATAAAATAGCCCGATACGCAAATGCCAATCCAGAGCAATACAGTCAAAATTAAAACTTTAATATTTCCGATCCGGTTGGACAATTTTGACATGCCAATGGCGCCGGCGATGGCAACCAACTGGATAATCACCGCAGTAACAATCAGCTTGGTGTCTTCCAGTTTTAATTCTTTTATACCAAAATCAATGGCCACCAGCATAACGGTTTGCACGCCCATACTGTAAAAAAAGAAGGCCGATAAAAAACGTTTCAGTACAGGCAGATTCACCAACTGGTCCCATACTTTTTTCAATTCAATAAAACCATTGGCCAGTATATGCGTTTTCGATTGCCGTTCACTCCTGCTGCTGGTGGGTAACACCTTAAACGTAATTTGTGCAAACCCTACCCACCAAATACCCACCAGCAGAAAAGTTATTTTTAACGGAAGCGGTGTACCCGGCATCAGCAATACCAGGCCAAACCCGATCAGCTGCATCAGCACACTGCCGATATAGCCAAAAGAATAACCTTTTGCGCTTACCCGGTCCATATCCTTTTCTTCCGCTATTTCCGGCAGGTAAGAATTGTAAAATACCTGGCTACCGTAGAAACCGATGCCCGCAAACATGAGGCAGAATAATCCAAGGTATACATGGTCTTTATCAAAGAAAAACAACAGTGAACAACTCAACGCGCCCATATAACAGAAAAAACGCATAAAATTTTTCTTGTTGCCCCGGTAATCGGCGATGGAAGAAAGGATGGGAGACAGGAACGCAATAACCAGGAACCCCGTAGCCATTACATAATCTTTCAGTTCCGTGTTTACATAGGTTCTGCCCAGGAAGTGAATTCCCCCGGGGAAATTTTTGAGGGAAGTGACAAACGCATAATAAGCGGGGAAGAAAGTAGTGGTAATAACAAGATTGTATACGGAGTTGGCCCAGTCGAACATAGCCCAGCCGGAAATTACTTTTTTAGAAGCCGTTTGCATAAGCAATATGGAGTATAAAAATGTGAAAATCCGGGAGTCATCCATCCGCTGTCTGATAGCTGAATGCCCTTACAGATTACCCCTTCATTTTTAATGAATGCCGCCCCTGTAAATAAACACCAGCACAACAATGCCCATTATGATGCGGTAATAACCAAATAGCTTGAAACCGTGTTTTTGCAAATAGCCAATAAAGAATTTAATGGCCATCAATGCCACCAGGAATGCCACTATACTGCCCAGTAACAAGGTGGTCATATTGTCTTTTGCAAATACTTCGGGGTTGGTTGTATGTACATCGTACAGGCTTTTAACAGAGGCTGCCATCATTGTGGGTACTGCTAAGAAAAAGGAAAATTCAGCAGCCGTGCTCCGGTCAAGGCGTTGGCTGAGACCGCCAACAATGGTAGCCGCACTACGACTAAGCCCCGGGAAAATGATGGATAATACCTGAAAACATCCAATAACAAAAGCTTTTTTATTGCTAACCTGTGAATCGTCGAACACAACAGGGTTCTTAAAAAAGTTGTCTATAAACAGCAATACAATTCCACCGGCTATCATTACACAGGCGATAAATGTAAGGTTGTTTAAAGCTGTATCAATATGCTTTTTTAGCAGCACTCCAAATATAACCGCCGGTATAAGCGCAATAATTAGTTTGATATAAAAGCTGATTCTTTTAAAATCAAAAAATTTTTTCCAGTATAGTACCACCACCGAAAGAATGGCCGCTAACTGTATCACCACTTCATACATTTCACGAAAAGCAGATTCTCCTTCGCCAATCAATGGGTTGGCAAACTTCATATGAGCCGTTGATGAAATGGGCAGAAATTCAGTGATGCCCTCTATAATGGCAATAATAATGGCATGGATGGTACTCATAGACGCAGTGGATATTTTAATTTACTGGCGCAACATAATATAAAAAGGCGATGATTGCTCATCGCCATTGAAAATATTTATGGAAAGATTGTTCAGGTATTGCTTTTGGGTTTCCTGAAAATGGCTACTATTTCCAATCCCAGGCCAATCACAATTAACAGGGGGGCAATGGTAATGCGCGTGGTGCTATATACCTCTTTTTGATCAAACGTAGCAGGATTGTTGCTTTTACCGCCAGCCATTAAAAACATGCCCAACGCAATTACTGCTATCCCACCTATCATCCAAACATAATTGTCTTTATTAAACAGCGGTTCCGATGTTTTGCCAATAATCGGCTTTTTGCCAACCGGGGTCTTTTTTTCGCTCATATTTGGTAATTGAGGATGCAATATAATAAAATACGGCCCGAAACAGCAGGCTGTCCTGAAATTGCCTTTAATACAGCTCGTCTAACTTCATTTTCAGGTATTTAACAACGCTTCGGTGAGTGCTAACAAAAGAGATAACCATCCCCAGCAGGATAATTGAAATAAACAAAACGGATAGCAGCATATAATCCCGAAGGGCCTTTATTTCGGGTAGCCATTTTTCGAAAACCAGGATAACGGCTAAAATACCCGCCACCGCAATTACGCCGCTGATGGCACCATTTATAAGCGCCTTGGTATTCATGGGCCGGGCAATGAAACTCCGGGTAGCGCCCACCATTTGCATGGTTTTAATCAGGAAGCGGTTGCTGAACATGGCCAGTTTAATGGTATTGTCTATGAGTATAATTACAACCACCGATATGATAATTGCAATGACCAGCAGCCCGAGGCTGATCTTACGGATGATATTATTTAAGTTGCTCACCAGTGACTGCGGATATTTTACATCACTTACGGCAATGTTCTGCTGCAAATCGCTTTGGATTTTGGTCAGTGAATCCGGAACCGAATACTCGCTTTTTAAATTAAAATAGATGGTGGCGGGAAGCGGGTTTTTGTCCAGCACCCCTACCCAGTCCTGATTGCCGTCTTCCAGGTATTTTTTCTTGGCCAGGTCCTTGGTCACATATTCATAAGTCCTCATATAAGGTTGGGAAGCGAGGTATTGCACGAGGGCTGCACTGTCTTTGGCGGAAACATTTTCGCGTATAAATACACTTACTTCCACATTCTCCTTAAAATACTGGCCCAGTTTATTAGCGTTTATCACAAACCAGCCTAATACACCCAGCATGATTAAGATAAGCGATACGCCCAGGATGGCCATAAAATAAGATGGCTGGGAGCGTTTGCCGGAGGATTTGCCAATCTGCATCATAAGTAACTAATTTTATAAGCTGTACTAAGTTTGCAAGGGGCAAAAATAGCGGATTCTGCAGCACAATTGTTATTTTTGCGGCCTCTTTAACGATAGCAGTACATAAAATATTTTAAGGGAATTGAACCATAAGTGGTAAGTAAGATTTTTTTAAGTCTTTTGTAACAAACCCATATATCAAAATGGCTGCGGGGGGGTGTAACCAGCAGTATCCTTTATGCAATCAACAAAAGCCAAGACGGCTGTTAATAAACCGGCAGGCTAAAGTAGGTTGCTAACACCAAATTCAAATACTCAACCGTATAGTTACTATGGAATACAATTTCAGGAAGATTGAACAGGAATGGCAGCAAAAATGGAAAGAAGACGGTGTCTATAAAGTGAACAATGATTTTTCCAGGCCCAAATTTTATGTGCTCGATATGTTTCCCTATCCCAGCGGGGCGGGTCTTCATGTGGGCCATCCCCTGGGTTATATTGCTTCGGATATTTATGCCCGTTACAAACGGCTGAAAGGGTTTAACGTGCTTCATCCCATGGGTTACGACAGTTTTGGCTTACCCACGGAACAATACGCCCTGGATACCGGCCAGCACCCGGCGATAACCACCCAAAAAAATATTGCCACCTTTCGCAGCCAGTTGGATAAGATTGGTTTCTGTTTCGACTGGAGCCGTGAAATAAGAACCAGCGACCCGGACTATTACAAATGGACGCAATGGATCTTCCTGCAGCTTTATAAAAGCTGGTACAACCCGGCCAGCAACAAAGCGGAACCCATCGGCACACTGGTAGCCATGTTTGAAATATCGGGAAGCCGCCAGGCCGGAAGCCTGCAACAGGGCCTGTTTACCGCGGCCGAGTGGAAAGCATTTGATGCAGCCCGCAAACAGGATGTCTTAATGGATTACCGTCTTGCTTTTTCTTCTTATGGTGAAGTAAACTGGTGCGAGGCGCTGGGAACTGTTTTGGCCAACGACGAAGTAATAAATGGCCTAAGTGAACGCGGCGGCCACCCGGTTATCAAAAAGAAGATGCGGCAGTGGTACCTGCGCATTACCGCCTATGCAGACCGGTTGCTGGAAGGACTGGAAAAAGTGGATTTTTCAGCGTCATTGAAAGAACAGCAACGCAACTGGATAGGGAAAAGCCAGGGAGCGGAAATTAGTTTTGCGCTCAGTCCGCGGATCGATTCAAGAGACAAGACCCCGTACCACGCTGGTCTAACGGTGTACACTACCCGCCCCGACACCATTTTTGGAGTGGATTTTATGGTTATTGCACCCGAACACGAACTGGTAGAAAAGATTACCACTCCCGACCAGGAAGACGCCATTCAAAAATACCTGGATTATGTTAAAAGCCGGAGCGACCGCGAGCGTATGGCGGAAGTAAAACAGGTTACCGGTTGTTTTACCGGCGCTTATGCCATCAATCCTTTTGATGGCCGCAAAATACCCGTTTGGATAGCCGAATATGTGCTTGCAGGTTATGGCACCGGCGCCATTATGGCGGTACCCTGTGGCGACCAGCGCGACTATGAATTTGCCCGGCATTTTAATATACCCATTACCAATATTATTGGCGAACACTACGACGGTTCGGCGGCCAATCCTACCAAGGACGCCGTGCTCCACCATTCGGGGTTTTTAAATGGCATGGTTATGCTCGATGCGATTGACGTGGTTATCACCCGCCTGGTGGAGATGGGCATCGGCAAACGGCAAATCAATTACAAAATGCGCGATGCAGGATTCAGCCGCCAACGATACTGGGGCGAACCTTTTCCGATGGTATGGTATAACGGCGAAGCATATCCGTTAGGTGAAAATGATCTCCCGCTGGAACTGCCACACGTAGACAAATATGGCCCCGGCCCGCAGGGAGAAGGGCCCCTGGCCAATTTGAAAGACTGGGTTACCGTTCCCGTTCCGGGCCAGGAGGAAAAGACGGGCACGCGCGAAACCAGCACCATGCCGGGGTATGCAGGGTCTTCCTGGTATTTTCTCCGGTATATGGATCACCTTAATGAGAAGGCCTTTTGCGATCGCGCGGCGAGTGACTACTGGGGCCAGGTAGACGTATATGTGGGCGGTACCGAACACGCAGTAGGCCACCTGTTGTACAGCCGTATGTGGACCAAAGTATTATTTGATTTGGGCTATATCGGTTACGATGAACCGTATAAACGGCTGGTAAACCAGGGAATGATAACCGGCGTATCTGAACTGGTGTACCGGTTTCATGGCCCCGATAAATCACCCGAGGGTCTCGTCGAAACAGGAGCAGGGAGTTTGAACCGGTTTCCTTATCCCGTTCGGGGTAAAATTGGAGACACCGGATTCTTTTCAATAGGCGATAAGCCCTGTTCCATTTATTTTTCTGCCGATGCGGTAACGGATGAACAGAAAAAGGACATGTCGCTGATCCATATACCAATAAAATTTGTTGACAATAACCATTTGGATATTGCCGCATTGGTCAAAGAATGGCAGGAAGCACCAGCTATTTTTACAAATTCAAATGGGTATTATAAAGAAGGGAAATGGTGTGACTGGGATGGAAATCCGATAGCAGAACAAATCTTTAAGACGGTCTCCCACCCTGAGAAAATGAGTAAGCGTTACCAGAATGTTGTTAATCCCGATGATATTGTTTTAAAATTTGGTGCCGATACCTACCGGATGTATGAAATGTTTCTAGGACCCGTGGAAGCCAGCAAACCCTGGGATACAAAAGGCATTGAAGGTGTTCACCGGTTCCTGAAAAAATTCTGGCGGCTTTTTTATGATGAGCTGAAAGGCAGGGTTTGGAATGAGGGTGAGCCAACCGCGGCGGAATGGAAGATATTGCACCGCACCATCCGGAAAATTGAAGATGATACAGAACGTTTTTCTTTTAATACAGCGGTAAGCAGTTTTATGATCTGCGTAAACGAATTAACGGAGATCAAATGCTATAAAAAAGCAGTGCTGGAACAGTTATTGATTCTGCTGACGCCTTATGCACCGCATATTGCAGAAGAACTCTGGCACCAACTGGGAAATGCCGGTACGGTACTGGATGCGGCTTACCCAGTATTTGACGTGCAATATGTTGTCGAATCTTCCAAAGAATATCCTGTTTCTATTAACGGGAAAGTACGTACCAGTATCAATATCGCGCTGGATTCATCGCAACCCGAAGTGGAGCAGATTGTCATGGCCAATGATATCATTCAGAAATGGCTGGAGGGAAAATCGCCCAAAAAAATTATCTATGTAAAAAACAAGATGGTGAATGTGGTGGTCTGAAGCGTACAGATGGTTGGAGGGCACTTAAGAATTGCGAACGGGTGGGTCGATACTTAAAGGCGGCTCAGCCTTGCCGACAAAATAGTATCAGCTGTTTCCAAAACAGTACTTAATCACCTGGCCGGTAATCTAACCCGGTAATCCGTGGGCATTATTTTTCTTTTATAAATCTTATCAGCGCACTGCTGCCTTCGTCTGCGAAAAGCCGGGCTTCAAATTGTTTGTGGCCTACAACCGCTACCAGGTAGGAAGTATTGGGTGGGATGGAGCCAAGGTTCTCGGCAACCAGTACCAGTTCGTTATCGTTCTGCAGGTCTGCAGCGTTTATTTTAATGGTTTGTGGTTCACTCCCAAGCAGGATATGCTCGCGCAGCAGGTGGCCGTTCAGGAAGATGGCAATAGAATCTCCATCAATGGCTGCATTGTCATAAAAACGCAGTTCCACTACAGGTGCCGTAACAGGTATCACCATTTGCAATTTATTTTGACGGCTGGTAAATTTTTCCTGGTTGGTAGAAGGATGTTTGACAGCCTTATTGCTGGCAATGGACGGTAGGGGTGCTTTTACAACTGATTGTGTTACCGCAGTTGCTGGTTCAGGTACAATGGCAGGTAAGGTTTCTTCGGGGTAGGGGTTTGGTCCGCCTGCCAGCATGCCGATGCTATCAATGATGGTTGGATCGTTGGCACCTTTTGTATAGTTGTCGATCACCCAGTCCCATTCATCCGGGAAAGCCGTGATGCCGGCTTTTTCAAGATGCAGCGGTCCCTTACTGATGTCTTTGTTGTCCCTGAAAGAACTCTTGCCGTCCAGCATCATTTTATTTTCCCCGGGACAGTTAAAATCTGCCACGCTCAGGGCTGCCTCCATAGCGGATATTTCCCTGCCGCTTAATAAGACATCATCCCACCAAACAACCGCATTGGTTTCGGGGTCAAAATAACCCTTGATGCTGTACCGCCGGGCCTTGTTTTTTGCCGTATAGTAGTAAGAGGTTCCCCTGAGACTATCTCCCGATTTAATCAGTTTTAATTCCAGGTTGGAAGATTTGGTGCGGCCTTTCCAGATCCCCGTTACCTGTTGTGTATGAACAACGCCCGGAAGGGCCAGCAAGAGGGCGATGCAGGCACAGCCTGCGGTGGTATTTTTTTTCAACAAGGCGTGTTTTAATACCAAGAACGTTATTGCGGGCATTGTATTTTACTTTATAAAACTTTTAACTTTATAGAAATAAAAGCGGGTGAGCGGCAACCAGCGCCCTGTTTTTTAGTTCTTTTATAAACTTGATGTAACAATGGCAAAACCATCAATAGAATTGGTGAATGTAGTGCGTGAGGCCGATCGCAGGTTGCGGCAGCATGTAATTGATTATTTTGAAGCATTCGCCATCCTGGTAGAAGAACAGTTGCTAAAAGAAATCAAATTGCCTGCACGTCTTTTCACAAAAAAAATTACGGAATATACCAGTGAAGCGCTGTCCTGCTGGAGATAAAATGGCCGGAGCAAGAACCATTCATCGGCGTTTTTGCCCATTTGAAAGACTTTGTAGAACAATTGGACGAATAACTATTTTTAAGCAGGAACAAATGATCAACTTTGCATTAGCAATCTCATAGGTGATCAGTTTATCATAAGCAGTTAGTTTTGGTTATGACCCCTGTATTCTTACGGGGGTTTTTTTATTGAAGTCGGTAAACTTTGATACATTGTATACTCAATCATTGAGAATACGTTTTTTTCAATCCATTCTATTGTAGCTTTACCAGATGCAGCCGCAACCTGTTATACAATCCTTACGCAAATATGCTTCAACCTTTCACCCGGTGATTCCTTTTACACCTGGCCGAGACCGTTTATTGCAAGCGGATCTTACGACTGCCAATAAGGGCCTGGGGGAGGAGATATATACCGATACGGATGCCTTCAGCAATTATATTGAAACGGGTTTAAAAAAAGCGGGTTGCCGGTATGCCATTGGCGGTTATGATGAACGGCGGGGGATCTATTCAGCCAACCAGCTTTTTGATGCTGGTGCTGAACCAAGAACACTGCATCTTGGTATCGATATCTGGGGACCGGCCGGAACACCGGTCTATGCATTTATCGGTGGCCGGGTGCACAGCTTTGCTTTCAACAAAAACAAGGGCGATTATGGCGCTACCCTTATCCTGCTGCACCAGCTTGACGGCTTTGCCTTTCACACCCTGTATGGTCATATCAGTATAAAGGACATTGAAAACCTGACTGCTTCACAGTATGTGGTCAGGGGCCAGCAAATTGCCCATTTTGGACAGCCAGCGGAGAACGGCCATTGGCCAACCCACCTGCATTTCCAGGTAATTATCGATATGGAACTAAAAACCGGCGACTATCCCGGCGTCTGCATGTTTTCAGAACGGGAAAGATATCTGCAGAATTGTCCCGACCCCGATTTGATTTTGCAAATGAACCAATACATACATACAAATACCGCATTGACGCAATAAAACATTTTGTGTAAACGACGGTCACGGTGATTGTTCATCTCCCTGGGGAAGCACCGTCTTCGCAATTTCTTTCCATTCATCAGAGAGGGTATATTTTGGCATGGACTGGCCGGCTCTTTTGTACCAGTAGCCCGCATTACCCGAATCTCCTTCTTTGCGATGCAGGTAAGCGTGGATGCGGGCCGCAGTGGCATCGTCCATATCCTGGATAATGGTGTGGGCCGTTCCCCAATCGCCCTTTGCATCGTACCAGAGCGACCGTGCATAAGGATTCAGAACAGCCGGTGGCTGGGCGCCGGAGATGCTTTTGACAAACGCTTCAAACTGCATGTGAATGTATTTTCAGGTTACGACATATAAAGCCTGCGGTAAGATAACTATTTTGCCGTATGTGCTGTACCCATCTTCATATTTTTGTTGGTAGCCGCGCTTACTTTTCCCTGTATAATCCATTCAACCGGCATTGTAGGCAGCGGCAAATATTTTTGCAAAGTCTGCCAGTTTTACTTTTCCCAGTTCTGCGGTGCGGTGTTTCCAGTAATCGTTTAACATTTCACCGGTTTGTAAGGCATGACCCATTTCTGCAAAGTTTTTCGCCAGTTCTTCCGGTAGTCCCGCCTGCAAGGCACCCTGTACGGCCTGCTCATCTGTGAAAGTTACCCATTGCAGATCCGGTTTATTGATGGCTTTTCCAAGGGTGGCTGCAATATCATTTGTGCTTACTTCATCGCTGGCAATGTACTGAGTGGTGTGCCCGGTAAAATCAAGGGCCAGCAAAGACTGCAGGGCAACAACTGCAATATCATCTGTATCCGCCACCACAAATTTTTTATCCTGAAAACTAAAATTGCTTCCGATAATACCCATGCTTTTTACAACGTGTATACTGCTGAGAAAATTAATATAAAAGTAGCCGGGGCGAAGGTGTTTAATGTGTACATCTTCCAGCGTATTCAATGCTTTTTCTGCCCTGTATAAACCGCTTACCGGACCGCAGCCCTCGGCCTTGTCAGCACCCACACTGCTTAAATTTACCACGTACTTTACCTGGTTATGTTTGATGGCTGTAGCATAGTTTTGTCCTATTTGGCCGATATACGCTTTCCAGTCCTGCACTTCATATTTGGGTGGAACCATGGTATAAACGGCATCCGCTCCGCCAAAGGCTTTTGTAAGAAAGGCCGTGTCTTCAATCGCGCCAATCAATGCCCTTGCGCCCAGCCCGGTGATTTCTTTAACCCGGTCCTGGTTCCTGCTGATAACGGTTACATCGTGCCCTGCTTTTACAAGGCCAATGATAATGGGTTTGCTAATATGCCCCGAGGAGCCGGTTATTACGTATTTCATATTGCTTTTTTTACAGTGATAAATAATATTCATTTCAATTCATCCATGTTCATCCGGCGCTGTTATTCCATTATTTGTACATACAAATAATGAGTTAAAAAAATCAACTCACTAGTTTGTCTGGAATTTTATTCATGCTGTTTACAAACCGGTTGCATTCATGTTTGCCTACCAGCGCGGTACAGTTTTTGTAGAAGTCATCCACGCATTCATGTAAAAAGGGTTTCATTTCTTTGCTTTTGGCGGTGTGATAGATGCTGGTCGTCTTGTCTTCTGTAGTTCTCACCACCAGTTTTTTGTCTTCGCGTTTTTCAACCTGCCGCGTAATGGTGCTGGGCGTCAGGTGCAGTTCCTGTCTCAGCGGTCCGGGTTGCACACGGGGTTCCTCCAGCACTATCATGAGCAGGTACGCATGACTGGGCGAAAGATCTACCTTTTTCCAGACGGCGTTGGCGAGCTTCTCCGTTTTACGTGCCAGCGTATTGCTTGCAAAATACATGCATCGCCCATACCTGCTGTTGGCTGCTTTCATATTGACGTCTGCCGCGGCGGATTTTTTATCATTTTCAAAAACTACACCCTTTTATTTGTATGTACAAACATTTGCAAAATAGTTTCTTGTCGGCGGGGTTTGCTACATTTACAGCATGGCTAATCCCAACCCGCATACAGACAAAGAATTGCTGACGGCGGCTGACAAGGAATTTGAAAATAATATCCGCCCGTCGGCTATTGCAGATTTTGCCGGCCAGCCCCGGTTAATTGATAACCTGCTTGTTTTTATAAAAGCCGCAAAAATGCGGGGCGAAGCACTGGACCATGTGTTGTTTCATGGCCCGCCGGGTTTGGGAAAAACCACCTTATCGAGGATTGTTGCCAACGAGTTGAATGTACATATCAAAGAGACCTCGGGTCCTGTTATAGAGAAACCCGGTGACCTGGCCGGTTTGTTAACCAATCTTGAGCCCAATGACGTGTTGTTTATAGATGAGATTCACCGGTTAAGCACGGTAGTGGAGGAGTATTTATATGCCGCTATGGAAGATTACCGTATTGATATCATGATTGACACCGGGCCCAATGCGCGAAGCATACAAATCAATTTAAACCCGTTTACCCTGATAGGCGCCACTACCCGTAGCGGGCTCTTAACAGCGCCCTTGTTGTCTAGGTTTGCCATAAAATCAAGATTGGAATATTATACGGCAGAAACGCTGCATACAATTGTGCTGCGTTCTTCCGGTATACTGGGCACAAAGATCAGCACAGAAGCGGCGGGTGAAATTGCCCGCCGCAGCCGCGGAACACCTCGTATTGCCAATGGCTTGCTGCGCCGCGTAAGGGATTTTGCGCAGGTGCTGAACGATGGTATCATAGACCTCGGTATTACCAAACATGCATTGGGGGCGCTGAATGTAGATGAATACGGGCTGGATGATATGGATAACCGCATCCTGCTAACCATCATTGATAAATTTAAAGGCGGCCCGGTGGGTATCTCCACCATTGCCACGGCCGTGGGCGAGGAGCCCGGTACGCTGGAAGAAGTATATGAGCCATTCCTGATACAGGAAGGCTTTATTAAACGCACGCCGCGGGGCAGGGAAGCTACACACAAAGCCTATGAGCATCTTAACCGCAAGCCGTTTGGTAAAGAAGATTCCGGACTGCTTTTTTCAGAATAACCAGGATGAGCAACTGTTTTTTTGCTGGGGCCGTTCATACATCGTACCTAAAATTATCTTGTGAGGCGTTTCAATATGTATAATCAATTTTCAATTGGTTTTGATCAACATCAGACAAATATATTTCCTGAAATATATTTTAAAGTGGCGTATAAGTAGTTCATTCTTATATGGTAAAATAAACACTTATTGAGCAAAATAGTTTGTGATTATTGGGTTTGCCATCCAGAATATCACTATTTTTATTTTGATAAACAATTTTAACAGAGACATTTTTGCAATGAAAAAGCGGCCCATACTAGTTGAGCCGCTTTTCATTTTATAAGAAGGGAAGCTGTCAGGCAACCGGTGCCACCAACCGGAAACCATTGCCATGTATATTTACAATTTCAATATTGGAATCGTCTTTCAGGTACTTGCGTAATTTAGCAATGTACACATCCATACTGCGCCCGTTAAAATAAGTATCGCTGCCCCATATCTTTTTCAGGGCCTGTTCTCTTGGCAGCAAATCATTGATGTGTTCGCAGAGCATTTTCAGCAATTCATTTTCTTTTGGCGAAAGCGTTTGCATTTTACCGTCATGGCCCAGTTCGCGCAGCTTGGGATTAAAATGAAACGTGCTCAATGAATATTCTTTATTTTCCTGTTCTTTATTCAATTCCTCGTTGCGTTTTAAAATAGCTTTTATTTTAAGCAGCAATACTTCACTGTCGAAAGGTTTGGTGATATAATCGTCGGCGCCCAGTTTATAACCCTGTATAATATCTTCTTTCATGGTCTTTGCACTCAGGAAAAACAAGGGTATATCGGGGTCTACATCCCGTATTTCTTCCGCCAGTGTAAACCCATCCATATTAGGCATCATTACATCCAGCAGGCAGAGTTCAAATTTCTCACGCTGAAATGCTGCGAGGCCCAGCCGCCCGTCGCGTTCCAGGATTACCTCGTAGTCATTCAGTTCAAGATAGTTTTTCAAAACGCTTCCCAGGTTCGTATCGTCCTCGCACAATAAAATTTTTGCTTTTGCTTCCATGGTTTATTATGTTTAGTAAGACAAATAAAATCAAATCACAAGCCGGTAACTAAACCAGCCCGGTAATGTTTTGTTAATAGCGAAGGTAGTTTAAATTTGCATTTCAATAAAAACACAACCCTGCATGGCATTACACATAACACCCGACAATAAATTCAAAAAATTAATCATTATCGGCGACCGCCTTTTGATAAGGTCTGCCGCACCCAATGAGCGCACTGAAAGCGGTCTGTACCTGCCGCCCGGTGTGCAAGACAGGGAAAAGGTGCAGCAGGGGTACGTAATAAAAACAGGGCCTGGTTATGCCATTCCCATGCCGGTTGATGATGAGCCCTGGAAAACAGAAGAAGATAAGGTTAAATATGTACCGTTGCAGGCCAGGGAAGGTGATTTGGCCATCTTCCTGGTAAGCGGGGCCACCGAAATCGTCTATGAAAAGGAAAAATATTTTATTGTGCCACAGGGGGCCATTCTGATGCTGGAACGGGAAGAGGATTTTTAGCAACCGGGCCCGCCGGATGCTGTTTGCTAAAAATAAACATGGTGCTAATGGCTGGTTCGGCAGTCTTTGCACACTCCGTTTACCACTACTTCTACATGCCTGGCCTGGTAACCCCCAGGCAGTCGCACATCAGGCACGGTAATATCATCCAGGCAGATGGTATTGCCGCATTGCTGGCAAACAAAATGCACATGATGGTCGTGATGGCGCCCCGCCGTGCATTCATCTTTGCACAGGGCATACAAAATGGAATTATCGGCTGTGGGTATCGTATGAATGATGCCTTTTTCAACAAAAGTCTGGAGGGTGCGGTATACCGTTACCCGGTCAAAGCTGGAACCGCTTTTCTTTTCAATATCTGCATGCGCCAGCGCACCATTCTGTTGTAAAAAAAGTTCCAGGATCTTAGACCGACTTTCAGTAACGCTTAACAGGTTACGCTTTAAAACCTGCTGTATTTGCTGGGTCATGTTCATTGCAGAAAAAAATGTTTTAATTGGGATTATTATTAAACAATGAATTAACAAAACCAGGACCGGCTTTTTCATTCAACAATTTTGGTATATCGGCTGCCAGTTCATCCAGTTCGTCTTTTTTCAGGCCATCATAGATCTTTCTTACCCGGCCGCTTTTATCTACCAGCGCAAAAAACTGGGTATGTATGAACTGGTTGTCAATTTTATCGTTCCCGTTTTTGGGGTCGTCCAGCAAGTAGCTCACCCTGGCAGCCTTGTACAGGCTGTCTTTTCTGCCCGTCAGGAACCACCAGTTACCGGTGGTTACACCCATCGAATCAGCATATCTTTTCATACGCCCCACGGAATCCGTTTCGGGGTCCACGGTATGGGAAAGTATGCAAAAACCTTTTTCATTTTTAAACCGTTCGTACAGCTTTTTCATATTATTGTTCATCTTGGGGCAGATGCCCTTGCAGGTGGTAAAAAAATACTCGGCTACATATACCTTGCCTGCCACATCGGCCTGGGTAACGGACTGGTTCTGCTGGTTGGTAAAGGAAAATGGCTGCACATAATTTAACACGGGCAGCTTGGTGGTATTAAACCCGGGTATCAACAAGTTCAGCCCAAAATAAAACCCCGTTATCAGCAGCGCAAAAAATACGATGTAAAAAACTGTTTTCTTTTTCATGATTAATTTCTGCGGCAAAGTTAATTTAAGAATAGGCAATTACCCACCGGAAGCAATTGCCACCATAATTTTAATTTGTTGGGCAGGCCTCATCGCCAGGGAACTATGAGAGGCAACCCCGAATGATAAAACCTGCAGCTTGTTCCACACCTGCACTTTTCTGACATTGAACGTAACAAAATTCTTGCAACGAAGTTGCATTTTTGTGGTATATTTGTTTTTATGAGCGGTAAAATCAATTGGGATGCCCTGGGCGTCACCACTTCTGCGGCCTGCGCCATTCACTGCGCCGTATTGCCCTTGCTACTAACAAGCCTACCGGTTTTTGGGTTTGATATTATTCAAAATACTTTTTTTGAATATGGGATGATAGTCCTGGCGCTCCTGGTGGGTTTGTATGCGCTGAACCATGGATTCCGTAAACACCATCACCGGTTTTTGCCGTTTGCCATATTCGTTATCGGCATCTTATTTCTGCTGGCAAAACAGGTATGGCATAGCCTGCACCTTTGGCTGCTGATCCCGGCTGTGATGGCCATTGTAAGCGCCCATTATCTTAATTACCGTTTTTGCCGTGTGCACAACCACGCGCATGCCACGGATTGTATTCATTGATGCGCGGATTTTGCGACCATACTGGGATTTTATTGTTATTTTTACATATCAAACTGAACTCATGATTAAAACAGGAAGCCCGGTTATAAGCATTTATACAGAGATGACGCCCAACCCGGAAACAATGAAATTTGTAGCCAATAAGTTGTTGTATCCCGGAAAAAGCATCGATTTCCAGGAAATGGATGCTGCCCGCCCTTCTCCGCTGGCAACAGAATTATTTGGTTTTCCCTTTATAAAAGCTGTATTTATAGCCAGCAATTTTGTTACGCTCACCAAGACGCCTGAAACGGAATGGAGCGATGTAATTCCTTCTATCCGCCAATTTTTAAAAGAATACCTGGAAGAGGGTAAGAAAGTGGTGAACGAAGACGAAATTGCAGAGATGAAACAGGAAAGCAGCAACACCGTTGCCGCAGACGATGACGATGTGGTAAAACGCATCAAGGAATTGCTGGAGAATTATGTGAAACCTGCCGTTGAAATGGATGGCGGCGCCATACAGTTTAAAAGTTATGATGAAGGCGTGGTAAACCTGATGTTGCAGGGAAGTTGCAGCGGTTGCCCTTCCTCTATGATTACCCTGAAAGCCGGTATTGAAGGTATGATGAAACGCATGATACCGGAGGTAAAAGAAGTGGTGGCAGAAGCAGAATAAAGTATAGAACCTGGTATAAAAAATAAAAGCGCCCTAAACCGGCGCTTTTATTTTTGCGGTAGGTTCAGGGTTGATAAAAAAGCTGTTCTCGTATTAGCTTCCCATCTCTTACCTCGTACACAGCAAGCTCTTCCATGGGCATCCGATCCACGCCTTTAAGGTTAAGTTTCAATACAGCCGCTACCGCACATGTATTACCCGCTATGATGGGCTCACTTATGGTACTGCTGTTCACGGCTTCAATCATAGCTGGAACTGGTGCCCTTTTTCAACGATGGCATCCAGCCCATTGGCCGTTTGCAGTCCCGGAGAATGTTCGGGCTCAATACTAACGGCATCACGGCTAAACAATTCCTTTTGCGCCGTTTCATATTTTCCCTGGCGACATAATTCAGCCAGCCAGGCGGCCGGCAATTTCTTTGACGTTCATACAGATAAATTTTAGGTGAAAAATGCTGTAAAAGCTATGGCAATTTTTCTACTCCCTGAGACAGATAATTATAAAGCCGTTTTCCAAAAAGCACGGCAGACGGCTATCTTTGGTGGAATTTAAACATGATACCATTGCAGGAAATACTACAGCAATTCACCGAAGGATTAAAAAGCACCGGCTGGCTGGAGTTTATAGCGGTTCTCACCGGTATTGCCAGTGTCTGGTTCAGCCGGGCAGAAAACATCCTGGTGTACCCCGTTGGCCTGGTAAACACCATTATCTATATATACCTGAGTATAAAAGGCAGTTTGTACGGCGAGGCCAGTGTAAATGTATATTATACCGCAATGAGTATCTACGGCTGGATCATCTGGGCAAAAAAAGACCAGCAGCACCATTCGGTTCTTCAAATTACCCATTCGGATAAAAAACAGTGGCTGCAGCAAATCATTTTCTTTGGCTTGTTTTATATTGTCATTTTCTTTTTTCTCCGGTTTTTGAAAAGCGGTTTATTTGCACCCGGGGCCATTCCCTGGGCCGATGCATTTGCGAGCGCCACCGCGTATACCGGCATGTGGCTGATGGCCAAAAAAAAAGTGGAAAGCTGGTACTGGTGGCTGGCAACCGATATCGCGTCAATTCCCCTGTATTTTGCTAAGCATTATGTATTCACCAGCGTTTATTATCTTATTTTATCAATATTCGCTTTCTGGGGTTTACTGGAATGGATAAAAAGGGCGAGAAGACAAAATATCGGCATAAAAAAAGGATTGTTAACATAAAAAAGTTTTTGCAGACCGCGGCATTGCCTGCCACAGCTGCTCCGGGAACTGGGAATAAAAGTTTGTCTCAGCTATTAATTTTATCGCCCTGGAATTTTTTGAAATATGAAAAAAATTGTTGCCATAGGACCAGAATCAACCGGGAAAAGCAGCCTGTGTGAAAGACTGGCGGGTCATTACAAAACGAGCTGGTGTCCCGAGTACGCAAGGGAATTCCTGCTGGCTCATGGCACCCGTTATTCCTACGATACATTGCTGGATATTGCCAGGGGGCAGGTGGCGCTGGAAGAAAAATATATCCGGCAGGTCAATGAAAGCACCGGGGCCGGCCAATTGCCCCGGCTGTTTATCGATACAGATATGAATGTGATGAATGTATGGTGTAAATTTGTGTTTGGTAAAACACACTCCTGGATACTGAACCAGCTGGCAGAAAGAAAATACGACCTGTATCTTTTGTGCAAAACCGATCTGCCCTGGGTGAAAGATGAATTGAGAGAATATCCAAAACTGGCATTAAGAGAAAAATTATATCAACTGTATAAAGAAATTATGCTGAACCAGGCAGTTCCCTGGGTGGAGATCAGCGGCAATTACGAAGAGCGGTTTGATAAAGCCGTTGCTGCGGTAGAAAAGCTTGGGTAAACCAGGCAGAAATAAGAGAATTAGAACCCGCAGCAAGGAATTATTTGGGGGATGCTTTTTTTTCGCTTTCCCCCGATACAATTTTATCCAGGTCTTCATCACCCGAAAGATTATGCATCTGTCGTAAAATCCAGGGAAAACGAAGGGCAACCGGCCCGGATAGCGGTTTGATGGTATATTTTTTAGGGTTTGGCAGGGCGGCCGCAATCATGGCTGCTTCCTGCGTGGATAACCTGGCAGCGGTTTTTTTAAAATTATCTTGTGCGGCTGCCTCAATTCCAAATATGCCATTCCCCATTTCAGCTACATTCATATAAACTTCCAGGATACGTTTTTTGCCCCATACCAGTTCAATCATAAAAGTGAAATAGGTTTCCAAAGCCTTGCGCAGCCAGCTGCGACCCTGCCAAAGAAAAACATTTTTTGCCGTCTGCTGGCTGATGGTGGATGCACCATGAAGTGATTTGCTGCGGCTATTGTGCTTCATGGCTTTTTCAATGGATTTAAAATCAAACCCGTTGTGGTCAGCAAATAACTGGTCTTCTGATGCAATCACCGCCAATTTTGCATTTTCCGACATCCTGGTGGCGCTCACATAGTCTCGTTTTAATCCATGGCCAGTAACCCAACTACCCAGCTGGGTAAGAGTAAACGGCGGATTTATCCACTTCAGTAGGAATATATAAACGAATTGTGAAATGAGCAGGATAAGAAAAATGCGTTTTGTAATACGCCAAACCCTGGATAAAAGACCATTGCCGGAAGTAGCCATGCAGAAAAAGAAATTTTAAAGGCCTGAAGATACAATCAAAAACCGCGCAATGATTTTTTTCCATCGTTCATGTGTATGTATTCAATATGATGCTTGTTGCGGTGTCTGGTAATATAATTGGCCAGCAGGCCGGCGCCCACTGCCCCGGCAGCAATGCCCAGACTGGTTAGATTTTTTTTGCTGGTAATGGATTGATGCTGGTAGGCGCCATTGACGATATTCAGCAATATATATCCCGTTCCACCGATTACCAGGAGACGTCCCGCTGTTACCTGCTGAAATTTCATTCGGTCTGAAACATCAGCCTTTGCTATTTCCGTATAACGATAACCGTTGATATAGACGCCCACGGTATCTGTTACAGGAATGCCCATACCGTTAATCATGGGTCTTATATCCCATACTTTTACAAAAACACTGTCATTCCTGATAGCGGCAATCATTCCGCTTACCTGTCTCTTGTCAGCCGTTTCAAATGATATGGGAACGCCGGGAAAAAAGGTTTTTACGGTTCTGTTATTCCTTTTTTTTACGGTAATAAAATCGCTGGCCTGTGAAAAAACGTTTACAGAAGCCGGTAATAATAAAGTGAGCAACAAGATTTTAAACATGGCTAAGTAAATTACTCCAGTTCGCCTATAGCCGCCAATTCTTTTTGTTAAGAAAGAGTTGTTGCACCCGGCAACACGCATCAGGCCCTCAATATCGGCTTTAACCTGTCTATATGGTAGATGGTTTCATATAACAGGAAACTGCCAAAAACTATCAAAATAGTGCCTGCTATTTTATTGATAAGGGAAATATTGTGAATGGTGAGTTTTGTTCTTAGCTTCTCAGCCAGCAATACTTTTAAAGTATCCGCGCCAATATTGATCAGCAGGCAGGTGCCAAAAATAACCACGCGTTGATTAATATCATATTTAACGGAAAATCCGAGGGCGTATAAAAACCAGGTGAGCAGCAGTACCGGGTTGAGCGTATTGATCAGGAAGCCTGATACAAAAATTTTGGCAGCGTCCCGTTTGCGAAACCGGAGTTCTTTTCCTGTTGCATCGGTACGAAGGGTCACTTTTTTCAGAAATAAATAGTAGGCGCCCATGCCTACCAGGAACAGGCTGCCGGCAAAACCAATGGTTTTTTTATACTCAAGTACATCGCTCACCAGCACGGAAAAAACATTGCTTGCAATTACCAGTATAATATCGCTTACCCACACACCTGCCACAAAGCTGAACCCGCCCTTCATGCCATTGTCAAGGCTTTGTTTGATAATGGTGAAAATAACCGGCCCCACTGAAATGACCAGGAAAAAACCAAGTATACATCCAACGATTAAAGCTTCTCCCATTCTTTTTTCTAATATACGCTAAGATAAAATAAAAACCCTTCCGGCAGGCATAAGGGGTGCGGGAACCGGTTATACCGTGCCGTTTGCAATAAACTGCTGCCAGTCCTGGAGCAATTTGCCTTTTAATACCCTGGGAAACTTATGCTGGCCACCCACTTTCCCCAACCGGTTCATAAATTCCATAAAGCTGTTTTCCTTTAAAACGGTAACAGTAATTTCTTTTAACGCGCTTTTCCTTTCCACGGCATAATCATCATTCAGTTCTTTTAGATGCAGATCGATCTTTTCTTTCAGCAACCCGGTATCCACGGAATCGTTACAGGCAATATACCAGTTATGAGCAAAGAAATTACCATATGGCACGCCCGCCACGGTAAATTCAGGGATTGAAATATTCAGGTCTTCGCTGGCCAGTTGCACGGCCCTTGTCATATTGTCTACGCTCAGGTGTTCGCCCACCAGGCTCAGGTAATGTTTTGTACGCCCGGTAATCACAATCTCGCAACGCTCCTTGTCCGTAAAGCGAATGGTGTCGCCAATTAAATAACGCCAGGCACCCGCGGCCGTAGTGAGCAGCAAGGCATAATCTATTCCTTCTTCCACTTCGTGAATCATCAGCGCTTCGGGCTGCTCTTTCATGTTACCGTCTGCGTCAAAATTGTCATTATTGAACGGAACAAATTCCAGGAAAATATGTTCATTGGTAACCAGCTTCATTCCTTTGGCGTATTGCCGGTCCTGGTAGGCAATGAAACCCTCCGATGCCAGGTAGGTTTCAATATAGGTAAGTGGTTTGGCCAGTAATTTCTCAAAACCTTTTTTATAGGGTTCAAAGGCTACTCCACCGTGTACAAAAAAGGCCAGGTTGGGCCAGAGATCGTGGATGGTTTCCAGCTTATACTGTTCTATTATTTTTTCCATGCAAAGTTGAATCCAGGCGGGTACGCCTACAATAAACCCAATGTCCCATTTGGGCGCTTCTTCAACTATTTCCTCCAGTTTTTTTGTCCAGTCTTTTTGCTTTGCAATTTTTTTACCCGGTTTATAGAAAGGCGAGAACCAAAAAGGTACTTTTTTAGCGGTGATGCCGCTCAGATCACCGGCATAATAACCATGGCTTTTTTGAAGCGAAGTACTACCGCCTATCATCAGCCAGCCCTTGCTGACAGATCTAACGGGTATATCTTCATAGTTACGCAGGCTCAGCAATTGTTTTATCATTACAATGCGATTGCCGCGTAACAGCTCTTTTGTTATGGGGATGTATTTACTGGCGGCTTCGGAGGTGCCGGAGCTAAGCGCATAGTATTTTATCTTATCGGGCCAGCAGACATCGGGCGTGCCCTCAAGGGTTTTGTGCCACCAGTCTTTATAGATTTTATTGTAATTGGTGGTCGGCACCAGTTCCTGGAATTTCTTACCAACATGCTTACTGAATAAAATTTCGTCAAAAAGATATTGCTGTCCAAATTCAGTAAACCGGGCTTTCTTCAATAAGTTTTTTAACACTTTCATCTGCTGCCGCCGGGGCGAATTCGCCGGCAACCGCAATGCTTTTGCTACTGTTTTGGGCAAATGAAAGTGGATAAGGGCCATGGAACAATAAGCAATGATTTAATGAAATTCAAAATTAAGGAATGTGCTTGTATAAACCGCAGTATAATAAAGTTATATAACCTGTATCCCCATTAAAGATTACGGGTGCACTCACCGGCGGCCCGGGCTTAGCGCGGAGCAGCAGCAATATCAAAACCGCTATGGCCGGTCGGCAAGCCCAAGTACAAAATTTTCTTTCAATGGGGCCAATCCTGTAACTTTCCTTTAAATAAATTTATGATGGCAGATAAATCAGTGTTCCTGGAAGCCGTTAAGACAGGATATAATTTTAAGGGGGAATCAGCCAAAATCGGTGTGGGTATTTTGGATGGAGAGATAGTGCCGGGAGCGGATATCATCCTGCCCCTGAAAACAATGAATCGCCACGGGCTGATTGCAGGAGCTACGGGTACCGGTAAAACAAAAACCCTGCAGTTGATAAGTGAGTGCCTGAGTGATGCCAGCGTGCCCGTTTTGCTGATGGACATAAAAGGAGACCTGAGCGGTATTGCCGCGGCCGGCACCCCAAACGATAAAATCAAGGATCGTTGCAACAAACTGAATATGGAATACAAACCCGCCGATTATCCGGTGGAGTTTCTTACCCTTAGCAGCCAGAAAGGCGCCAGGCTAAGAGCCACGGTGAGCGAATTTGGGCCCGTATTGCTGAGCAAAATACTGGATTTAAATGATACACAGGAAGGGCTGGTGGCAATGATATTTAAATACTGCGACGACACCAAACTGCCCTTGCTTGATCTCAAAGATTTTACCAAAGTATTACAGTATATCAGTAACGAAGGAAAAGAAGAAATAGAAAAATCTTATGGAAAAATAGCTACCACCAGCACCGGCACCATACTGCGCAAAGTGGTGGAATTGCAACAGCAGGGCGCCGATGTATTTTTTGGCGAAAAAAGTTTTGAGGTAAATGACCTCATGCGTATTGCAGATGATGGACGCGGCATGATTTCCGTATTGCGGGTTACTGATTTGCAGGACAAACCAAAACTGTTTTCCACGTTCATGTTGCAGCTACTGGCAGAACTATATGCCAGTTGCCCCGAAGAAGGTGATTTGGACAAGCCCAAACTGGTTATGTTTATAGACGAGGCACATTTGATTTTTCAGGAAGCCAGTAAAGCGCTGCTGGAACAGATTGAAACCATTGTTAAACTGATCCGGTCTAAGGGAATCGGCATTTTCTTTTGTACCCAGAACCCCATGGATATTCCCGCGGGTGTGCTGGCACAACTGGGGCTGAAGGTGCAGCACGCATTACGTGCGTTTACTGCAGCAGATAGAAAGGTGATTAAACAAACAGCGGAGAATTATCCCGAAACCACCTTTTACAAAACATCAGATCTTATTACCCAGATGGGCATTGGCGAAGCATTTATCACCATGCTGAATGAAAAAGGAATACCAACGCCCTTGGTTCATACTATGTTGCTGGCACCACGCAGCCGCATGGATATATTAACCGATACCGAGATTGACGCGGTGGTGCGCAAATCCAAGGTCGCTGCTAAATATAACCAGGTGATAGATAACCAGAGCGCCTATGAGATACTGACCCAAAAATTGGATGACGCAGCAAAGAAAACGGAGGAGACGCATCAGGATAAAAAAGCCAAAGCCGAACCCGGCTTTTTTGATAACCCCATTGTAAAACAAGTTGGCAGAACCGCAGCCAGCGTAATCACCCGAGGTTTATTGGGCGCATTGGGGCTGGGGGGGAGATCCAGTCGAAAGAGTTTATTTTAACCAGCCAATAACGGGGATTTGATTAATTGGCATAAAAGATAATTTAACTTTAATTTGTTTCACAATGATAAGGTTTTATTTGAGTGGTGCTAACTATAGAAATTAAAATTACTGAATGTCAAAAAAATTGCAGGCCATTGCTCTTGCAGTAGCTTTTAGTGTACTTTTTAATTCCCTGCAGGCGCAGACAAAGGACCGTATCGCAGAATCGTTTTCTGCGGACAACAACCCGAAAAGTGAACCTGTATACGCAAGACCGAGGCCTTTTTCTTTTATTACCAACCTGCCAAAAGATGTTTGGGGTGTAACCAAAAGCCCTTTTCAAAAAAACGGGTGGAAGCGCTTTCTTGCATTGACGGCTGCTTCTGCTGTGTTAATTCACTATGACCAGCAATTGCTGAACGACGCCATGTCGTTGGGCCGAACCATTCACTGGCAGCCTCAAACGGATTATAAAGTTGTTGTAAGCATAAAAAGATCGGGTGGAGATATCAAGATCTTTAAAATGCCTCGGAACATCAATTCAGCGTTTTATAATTTGGGCGAGGGATGGATTGGCGTTGCCATTGGCGGTGGATTTTGGTTGCAGGGAAAGATCTCGAATAACTATCGCTCTTTACAAACAGCCAGCGACCTGATGGAGGGTTTTACTTCTGCCGCTATATTAACACAGGTAGTGAAAAGAATAAGCGGCCGCCAGAGCCCGTTTATGCGAACCGCGCCGGGCGGCAGGTGGAAGCCTTTTCCATCCTTTGGTGCTTTCGGGAACAATACCGCTAACTATGATGCTTTTCCTTCGGGCCATTTGGCAACAATGATGACCACCATCACCATCCTGGCAGAAAATTACCCTGAAAATAAATGGATAAGACCCATTGGTTATACCTTAATGGGATTAACCAGTTTTGCCATGATGAATACAGAGGTGCATTGGGCAGGCGACTACCCGCTGGCATTGGTCATTGGGTACTTGAACGGGAAGATTATAACAGCGCGGCATAAGAGAATTCGTCGACAGCCTATTGTCATATAATTACCGTTATAAAAAAAAGCCTGCTCACTGCTGTGTTTAATTGTTATTGCCCCAGTCGTGGTCGTGCATGATCCAATCGCTGGATTACCGGAGAATGCGGAAGTTAGTGGCAACAGGCATATCTCCCTTGACAAATCTTTTGAATTTATTTCCAATTCAAGCCAGTATTTTTCTGCGGATGTCTCCTTTGCATTACTGACCATAGGTCTCAGCAGCCATAATAAAAGTCTTATTAGCAGTCAGGAAAACCTGACCATTTCGTTTGCTATTTCTTCTCTTGCCACCTACGGCATTAAAAATTGCTGTTCGCCGTGAGCGTCCGTTTATGCGGCATAAAAACATTCTAAAACTGAGCAATGGCTTGGTATGTCCTTTTCCTCCTGTTATACCAGCGCCGCTTTTTGTTAGCAACCTCCATTGCTCTTAATAACAAACAACGGTATATAGGCATGCC
>JBDTVE010000271.1:0-18211 GCA_040007355.1 Bacteroidota bacterium
GATAAGAATAAAATGCTGCAACTGCTGATTGATATCAAGACCGATTCATTGGCTATCCTGAAGAGGTTGATCCAAAAGGTAAAGACATATCCGCTGATGACCCGTTGCGCAGGCGTGAAACTGGTGATAACCGGTAACCGGCCGGCTATCGCAGACTTTGCCGGCTACGCTTCTTATATTTATTTTGATGGCGAGCTACCTATTCACGGACCATATTACGGCGGCAGCGGTCTATTTAAATAAACTGGCGGCGAAGGAAAATTAGCCGCGCTTGAACCAGTGGAGATCGACGAAAAGTGCTACTGCAAGGTACCGGTCACCTTAAATGCCGGAACATGGTCTGCGACAGCCGCAAAAGTGCTGCCCTCCGGGTACCAGGCGGCCGGTTTTGAACAGATATCAAAGACGATTTAAAAAATGATCTGTCCCGTTTTAAACCAGTAAATTTTAAAGATTGATATATGTCAAAGTCATCCCTACTAATTGTTTTAGTCTTGCTAACGGTCTGCACAGCAAGCGCCATCTGCCAGGAAACCCAAACATCACTTGTTTCGCCCGATAAAAACCTGGTCATCGGTTTCCAGCTGGGCGCAGGAGATCAAAACGCCGCAACCGCGCACCAGTTATTTTATACCGTGTCTTTCAGAGGCAGGCGCCTGTTGCAGCCTTCTACGCTTAGTCTTGATATAAAAGGCTACAATCCACTGGGTGCCGACGTAAGACTCGTCAATACCAGTACCTCCGCAGCCGAGGATGACTATTCGTTAACGACGGGTAAAACAGGTAAGGTGAGCGACCCGTATCATGCAGTGAAATTGGAACTGGAAGAAACAACCGCACCCAACAGGAAGCTGGTTATTGAAGCAAGGGCGTATAATGATGCCGTGGCGTTCAGGTATATTGTACCCGCGCAGGAAACAACAGTCAATGGGTTCCTATTAAGAAATGAAAACACGCGTTTTCATTTCAGTAAGGATGCTACTACCTACGCCTTGGTATTGCCGCACTACCGAACAATGTATGAAAGCGAATACCTAAAATTTTCGGTCAGCGCTTTTTCCAACCAGGGTGGTGTTAAAAGCAGTGTGCTCACCGGTCTTCCCCTGCTGGCCGAAGTGCCCGGTGCAGGCTGGCTGGCAATTGCCGAAGCAGGCCTGCAGGGCTATACCTCCATGTATCTTACCAACCCCGGCGGTGGCTGGTCGGGCTATAGCCTGGTGTCCAGGTTGTCGCCCCGTCTTGATAGCTCCGGGCTGGCGGTAACGGGCAGGGGTGAACTGCATTCTGCCTGGCGGATTATTATGGTGGGCGATAAACCGGGCCGGTTGCTTGAATCAAACGCCATCATGAATCTGAGTCCGGCGGTAACCGTTTCGTCCACGGAATGGATCAAGCCAGGTAAAGCCTCCTGGGGTTGGTGGAGCGGTAACCTTGGCGCCGATGGAAAACCGGCTTTTACCACGGCGAACATGAAATATTATGTTGATTTTTCCGCGAGCGCCGGCCTGGAATACACGCTGGTGGATGCAGGTTGGAGCGGAAATGATATTACAAAAATGAATGGCAGGGTTGATATACCCGAACTGGTAAAATATGCAGCCGCCCGGCATGTAAAAGTCTGGATATGGTTGCGCGCAAAGGCGGTAGATAAACAAATGGAAGCGGCGTTTTCCCTGTATGAAAAATGGGGTGTGGCGGGAGTTAAAATTGATTTCGTTGAACGGGACGACCAGGAAGGCATCGATTTTTATTACCGTACGGCATCCAGCGCGGCAGCACATCACCTGATGGTTGACTTTCACGGCAGCACCAAGCCTTTTGGGCTTGAACGAACCTACCCGAATGTAATGAACTATGAAGCCGTGTTGGGAATGGAACTGTCTAAGGGCGGAACAAGAGACAATCCGGACAACCACGTTATGCTTGCATTTACCCGCATGCTGGCGGGCCCCATGGATTTTACTCCCGGCGGCTTTAACAATGTGACCCGGGAGAAGTTTGAGGCCCGCAGCAATGCCCCCATGGTAATGGGTACCCGGGCACACCACCTGGCATTATATGTTGTGTACCTGGCGCCAATTGAAATGGTATCCGACTACCCGGCGGCATATGAAGGCCAGCCGGCATTTGAATTTATAAAAAAATGCCCCGCGGCCTGGGACGAATTAAAAGTCCTGGACGGCAAACCGGAGGAATACATTAGTCTTGCTCGCCGGAAAGGAAGGGCTTGGTATATCGGCAGTATCACAGGCTGGCAGGCGCGCAAATTAGCCATCCCGTTGAATTTCCTGGGTACCGGTAAATACCAGGCCGAAATATATGCCGATGCAGCCGATGCGGGGCAGAACCCCCAGCATGTTTTAATTAGCCGGCAGACCGTTACCGGCAAAACAATATTGCATGCTTCATTGGCGTCCGGCGGTGGCTATGCGGTAAGACTAACCCCACTGCCGGAAGGCAAATAACAAGTATTGGTTCCCGTTATATCTGTTGATGCATTTGCGTGACAAGTTTGCGCGGCGGGCTTTTATAGTTGCATCCGGATATGCAATTTGTTCAGGGCTTCGACTAATATACAGGAAAAGAGGTAGGCTCAGCCTATCAGTCCAAGAATGTCTCACCAGTGTGAACGCATCCGCTCCGTGGTAAATAACTCCAACCCTGGTGATAACATTAAAACGGCCTGCTGCGGTTACTGCAGCAGGCCGTTTTAAAACAGTTCGCATGGCGGGCGATAAAAAATCAATTGTCCTTTTTGTCTTTTTTGCCAAACAGCCTTCCCAAAAAGCCTCTTTTCTTTTTTTCTTCCGGTGGTTTTTGCTGGGTTGGCTTATTGTCCGGATTCCTGTCCTGTTTGTCGGCATCGCTTAATATCTTTTGTTCATCGGCAGAAAGCCTAGATTCTACCGGCACATGGTTGGTATCTTTTGGAAAATTCATATAATCACTGGCGTTACCATTTCCCTGGTCTTCCGATTCCGCGCCGGGTTGCAGTGATTTGTCGATAGAATTATCATAATCCTGCAAGGCCTGGATATTCATGTTTTCAGGCTGCTGGAACCGGGCGTCTTTGTCGATGCCCAGGGTTTTATCCGCATATACTTTCTTAAAAAAATATTCCCATATTGGCATGGCTGCCCTTCCGCCGTAGCCAAGACCACCTTCCAGCCGTATAAACCGGTCATCGCAGCCAATCCATGTACCCGCCAGCAGTTGAGGTGTATAACCCATGAACCAGGCATCTGAATTGTCGTTGGTGGTACCGGTTTTGCCACCCATCTCCGCTGCACCCAGCCGATTGCGCAATCCTGCGGCTGTTCCAAAATCAACCGGGCCCTGCATCATTCTTACCATGGTATAGGCCGCCTGTTCGCTTATTACCTGTTTCATGGATGTCTGGAAACTTTCCAGCACATTGCCGTTTTTATCTTCTATCCGGATAATATAAATAGGTTTTGTGTTGATGCCCCGGTTGGGAAACATGGTATAACCCGATAACATTTCAAACATGGAAAGATCACAGGCGCCCAGTGCCATAGAAGGGTAGGGATCCACTTTTGTTGGTATGTTTATCTGCTTCATGAAATTGGAGAAACGCTGCGGCGTTACCTGTTTCATGATATAGGCCGATGCGCAGTTCAAAGACCAGGTTAATGCCGTAGCCATGGTTACCACGGGAGGAAGTTTTCCGCAAAGACCTTTTGCCGGCACCAGGCCAAAACCAGGGAAATCTTGCGCCTGGTTTTCTACCGGTGTCTCAGGTGTAAACCCTGCTTCCTCGATGGCTTCACAATATAAAAACGGTTTGATGGAAGAGCCCACCTGTCGTTTGGTATCTATATTTACATGGTCATATTTAAAGTTCTTAAAATCGATACCGCCTACCCAGGCTTTTACTTCACCGGTAATGGGGTCCATTACCATAAAAGAAGTCTGCAACATCTGCTGGTGGTATTTGATGGAGTCCAGCGGCGTCATCACGGTATCTTTTTCACGTTGCGCATTCCAGGCAAATACCTTCATTTCTGTTTTTACGGAAAACGATTTTTTTATATCGCTCTCGCTGATGCCTTCGTCTTTCATATTCTTCCAGCGATCGCTGTTTCTCATGGCCGCCTGTAAGATGTTTTCATGGTCTTTCCATATTTTACCGTTTCTGAGCGAGGACTGGCTGTTTAAGGCTTTTTGCAGGGTAGGCATATGGGTAGCCACCGCTTCTTCCGCGTACAACTGCATACGCGGGTTGATGGTAGTGTAGATCTTCAGCCCATCGCGATAGATATCATAAGGTTTATTGGTAGCGGGATTAATATGGGCCTTGCACCATTCCTTTGCATCGGAACGAAGCTCTTCCCGGAAATAAGGGGCGAGACCGGTGTTTTCGTCCAGTTTCCGGTACTTGAGCGGTATGGGTTTTAATTTCAGCGCAGTAGCTTCCGCCTGGCTGAAACAATTGTTTTTCCGCATCTGGTCTATTACCGTATTCTTGCGGTTAAAAGCCGCCAGCGGGTGTACGCGGGGGTTATACAGGTAATTGCCTTTCAGCATGCCAATTAATACGGCCGATTCTTCAATATCCAGCCTGTCGGGTTCTTTCTGAAAAAATGCAAGGGAGGCATTACGGATGCCGTAAATATTGTCGCTAAAAGGAACTACGTTCAGATACAGCGAAAGAATTTCCTCCTTGGTAAAATTGCGTTCAAGCTTTACCGCTATAATCCATTCCTTCAGTTTTTGGGTGATGCGGACGAGTTTGTTTTTAGAACGTTCATTAAACATATTCAATGCCAGTTGCTGGGTAATGGTACTGGCGCCGCCGTCATTTCCAAAATGCACCAGGGCGCGGATAACCCCCTTGGCATCAATACCGGAATGATCATAAAACCGTACGTCTTCTGTTGAGATTAATGCATCTACCACATGTTTGGAGATATCGCTGTACCGTACATTGCTCCGGTTGCCACGGTCAAGATAGTATTTGCCCATCAGGGTTCCGTCATTGGCATAAATCTCCGTTGCCTGTAAAACCGAGGGGTTCTCCAGTTCTTCCAGCGAAGGCATTTCGCCAAACAGGCCATAATTGAGCAATACCATAAAAAGAATAAAGGCCCCGACGCCAAAGCCGGTGATTGCCCAAAAAACACGGACGGATCTTTTCATAAATAACAAATAAGTGTTAGGATACCCGCAAAAATCTTACCCGAAAATAGTAAATAAGCAAGCGCTGTTTGCCAGTAACTGCCAACTGTTCTATCAAACGTCTATTTAAAGCTCTCTTTAAAATGCTGGATCAGGAATTTTTTATAAGCCGGTACGTCTTTACTGTTGTTGAGTACGTCTAAATTGCTGCTGGTAATAATAATGAACGAATATTTGGGTACCGGCATCCAGGGTATAATTTCCGAAGGTGCCAGTTTGCGTGCCTTGTCTAAATAGTCAAGCGCGCTGGCCGAATTGTTAAATGTACCCATCAGTATAAAACGGGTATTGTCTGTAAGCGCCAGCGGGGTAACATCAATTTGCTGGTTATAATATTTTTCCTTGTTATACCGGGTAAAGGCATTTTTTGCTTCGTTTATGTATACCGGGTCTACTTTATCCATTACCAAAACCACATAGTGCGGCTGGTCCGGTTCGTTCACAAATACCGTGGCTACCGGTTTTTTTGCAGCCAAGCTGTCCGGAATTATTTTTGGCGGGTTGGGCTTGTTATTGGTTACGTCTTTTTTAATTGCCTGCAAACTGTCTTTGCCGGTTGCTGCGGTCGTGGTGACTACAGGGCCCTGGATGAGCGGCCTCCCCGTTGCCACCGGTTGTGCCGTGGTGCTGTCGTCTTTTATTCTCTCCACCTGTAGTTTGGTTAAATAATCCTCTATCTGGGCGCGTCTGTTCAACACGTCCATCAATGCTCTTGCTTTGGCAGCCATGGGCGTATTGGGGTATTGGTTGTTGATACTGTTCAGATCGGCTTTTGCAGCAGAATCGGCGCGCTGGTGGACATAATAAACTGCTTCAATATATAATAGCTGCGGAGTCCAGTAATATTTGCCGTAGAGGCTGTCGGCGGCGTTTTTTTTTGCCACCGCCTCATCAAACCGGCCTTCTATGAAAAGGTTGTATACCTGGTCGTACAATTGCGTGCCTTCCTGTTTTCGGGCGGTGTCGGTTGGTACCGGATTTTTAATGATGCCGGTCAGTTTACTGTTCCCAAACCTGGTATCCATCAGGTGTTTTACTTCCGCCATTTTTTGTTCATTGCCTATTTTTTTATAGCAGTAGTAAAGATTGAAAAGCGTTTGTTCTTCCAGTACCGAACCAGGGAACTGGCTGCGCAGCTGCTCATAAGCAGTTATGGCGTCTGCATATTCCTCCAGGTGATCCTGTAAAGCTTTGGCCAGTTCAAACCTGGCATGCAGGATGGAATCATCGGAGGCCTTTAGTTTTTCGGGGCTTAACGGCAGTTTGTCCCGGAGCGATTCGAAACTCAAAACGCCTTCGGTATAGGTAGACTGACCGCCGGCGGCCCCCCCTGCCTGGTTGGGGTCCGAAGCATTCCTGGGTACACCCTGTTGTTTTATGGCGGCGCTTCGTTGCCAGTTGTCTGCATTGGGCCGGTTGCCCCATTTTGACCGGAATTCGGTAAAGCCCTTAGATTTGAGTGATACATTCGAAAAATACCAGTCTGTTTTTGCTGTGGACGAACCAAACAGGTCTGTGGCCACATTGTTGTTGCTGCCCGGGAAACCCGGGTTGTTGGTACCAAAGCTCTGGTCGTCCTCTTTCAGGCCTTGTTGCTTTCGCAATTGCCTGAGCGTTTTTTTGATGAAGGCGGTGCGTTCCGCCTCGGGCATGGCGGCTACCCGTTGCAGGCTGTCCTGGCGATTGATAACCATTTGCTGTGCCGCAATGATGGTAAGGGCATTTTTTCGGGTTTTAAATGCTTCCAGGTACTCGGGTGCAATGATGCTGGCATCCGTGCTATCGTAAAAACGTTTGGCATTTATAAAATCCCTTTGCGCAAAATCGAGGTCGGCAAGGGCCAAAAACGATTTGCTTTTTTGCCGTGGGTTTTCAACACTGTACCGGATGCTTTTTTCAAGAAAGACTTTCGCTGATGAATCGTGTTTTCTGTCGAGTTCTATCTGTGCGGCAGTAAAATAAATAATATCGCGGTAGACAATATATTTGTCGCGTCGCCCCATTTTTGCTAATGCGTTTACGGCATCCTGAACGGCTTTTTCATCGGTGCCATTATTCTGGCGGATGGAATTTAAAACCGCGTAAACTTCCATCACGGGGTCAATAGTGTGTTTTATTACCCGTTCATAAAACATTTTGGCTGTTTCGTGTTTACCGGTTGCTTCGTTTAGTTGTGCAATCAGGTATTCCCAGCGGGCTGTCTCCTGTTTGCTCGCAGTATTGTCGAGGGCTTTTTCCAGGTAGGCGGCTGTGCTGTCCCATGCCTGTTGTTTATAAAAATACCAGGCCTGCGCCTCGTCCAAAGCCGGTTTCAGACGTTTAGGGAAAAGCGGGTCGTACTTAAGCGTTTGTATAAGACCGGCGGCTTCGGGAAGTTCATCGTTGGCGATAAATGTTTTTACCTGCCATACCAGTGATTCATTGCGACTGGGCGGTCGAGATAGCAGCTCCTTTGCAATATTTGTTTTTTCATTGGTTGAAATGGAGTAAGCCGTACCGCCCTCATTGGAATTACTACCAATTGTTTTGTCGTACCCATCCTTTTCCTTTGGTGAAAAGGCGTAATTGAGGTACTGAAAGGTGAGATAGGCCGAATCAAAGTCTTTTTTGAGGTAATAAGCCTCTCCCATCAGCAGGTAGAGATTGTCTACCCAATTGCTGCGCAGGTCGTGTAGTAAAATACCGGCGGTAGCTTTATAAATAACGGAATCCAGGTCGTTTTTATATTGCGCAGTGCCCTCCAGTTTGTAGTTGTAGAAAGACAGCAATTTGGTATAATCGTCCGTGTGCGCTTCTTTGGCGCGTGCAATCACTTCTTTTAATTTTTCATTGGCGTTAAAAAAGAAATTATAGTGCGTGGTGGTGTTTTGCATAAACCTCCGCGGGATGGTAAATTTCTTTTCGCCGGTCTTTTCTGAACGCAACTGGCGGTTCTCATATTTTTTAGGGTGGGGCAAATCAAAACCAAGCCCGCCAATTTGTGCCTGCACAAGCGAGGGGGTAATAAAGAGGAATAAAATAGCCGTTATCCGTATCAGGTTCTTATAGATCATTGGGCCGCAAACTAAATCCTTAATAACTGATTTTCAGCAAATTTATTGTTATTTATCATGCTGCGAATTGAACTGACCGGAATTTGGGATTTTTGCAACAGGTTTCGCAAAAGCCACCGGTATAGGATGACGATAAAAGACAGTGCACGGCCGAACCTTGCCGATACGCTGTTATTCAGAATGTTCATTGAATTCCGGATCATCAATCTTGCGGATTTATCTATTTTTTGGGTAATTTTAGTTTATGGCAAAACTGTTTGATGCCGGTACCACGCTGAAAAGACTGCGCAACCGCTACCGACTGGTGGTGATGAACGATGATACGTACGAGGAAGTGGTAACATTTAAGTTATCCAGAATGAGCGTTTACATATTATTGAGCACAATATTTGTTGTGCTTACGGGGCTCACGGTGGCATTGATTGTGTTTACACCCCTGAAGTTGTATATACCCGGTTACGGCGATGTGAATAATACGCGGGAGCTTCGTGAACTAAAAATACGGACTGATTCGTTAGAGCATGCGGTGAGGTACAAAGATGAGTACCTGCAGGGTTTGAAGGGTGTTTTACAGGGCAATACTTCGGTAAAGCTGGATACTACGGCGCTGAACCTGCCCCCGGCGGAAAAAATAAACGACTAAAATCCATACTTATGTTTAAAGGAAAATCCAAATCCGAATTTTTCGCTGAAACCAGCGGAATCAATGCCGCCAGTCTTATCAGCGCGGGCACCACGCTCACCGGTGATATTAATTCCAACGCCGATTTACGTATTGATGGTACCCTGGTAGGTAACATCAACAGCACTGCCAAGGTGATTATTGGCGCCAATGGTGTTGTACAGGGAGATATCAATGGCCAGCAGGCTGATATTCTTGGAAAAGTAACCGGCGCGGTGAAAGTGAAGGAACTGCTGCAGCTGAAGGGCAGCAGCGTAATAAAAGGCAATATACATGCAGGCCGGTTGCAGGTGGAACCAACGGCTACGTTTAATGGCGAATGTCATATGAACACTCCTGTGGTTGAAAAGGCCGCCGAAAAGACGGACGCGGCATTGCTGGAAAAAAATAATGTCGCGGCTACCGTTCAATAACAACAGAGATTTCCTTCGCTATGCCGGACTTACCATGCAAATGTTTGTAAGTCTTGGCCTTGCTGTGTTCATCGGATTAAAAGGGGATAAATGGTTGAAGCTTTCTTTTCCATTATTGTTATGGTTCTTACCTTTGCTGGTACTGGCCGCCATACTATACAGACTTATAAAAGAAACCGGCCATAAAAAGAATGACGAATAACACCGCGATTAAAAAATGGCCGCTCCCGGTAATCCTGTTTTTTTGTATCACAACGGTATTGCTGCTGACAACAAAAGACCTCCTGAGGCAATGGGATATCAGCCTGGTGGTAGCGCTGGTGGGTAATATCATCCTGTTTGCCGTAAGCTTTGTTTCGTTGCTGCTTTACCAGCGTGCCATGACCCATGATACCACCATGGGCTTTCTACGGAATACCTATAGCGGTTTGCTGCTAAAATTATTTGTCTGCCTGATTGCCGTTTTTATATATGCCGTACTGGCCCGCGAACAGATAAATAAAGGCGGTATTCTGTTTTGCGTGTTTTTATATTTTGTATATGCCCTGCTTGAAATGCGTAGCCTGATGCAGTGGAACAAAGACCGCAGGAATGCCTAAACAGGAATTCCCGCTTACCTATCTGCAGCACTACCTGCCCGCGCCAGCCGCGGCGCTGGCGCTTGAATTATTACAGCGCTATAAAGTTCATTTAACCATTACCAAAGAAAGAAAGACCGTACTGGGTGATTATCGTCATGCCCACAACAACGCGGCACACCGCATCAGCGTAAACGGCAACCTGAACCTCTATGCTTTTTTGATAACACTGGTACATGAACTGGCTCACCTGGTGGCCTTTCTTGAAAATGGTAATCGTATACAGGCCCATGGCACTGAGTGGAAACAGGTATATAAAATGTTGTTGCTGCAATTCCTCAACACCGCTATCTTCCCGGAAGACATTATAAAGGCACTCCGGTCCTCCTTACACAACCTGCCCGCCAGCAGCTGCGCAGATGAGGGTCTGATGCGGGTGTTGCGCCGTTACGATAAAAAGGAAGCGGGCATGTTGCTGGTGGAAGAATTGCCCGATGGCGCCCTGTTTGCACTGGACAACGGAACGGTTTTTAAAAAAGGCCGCCAGTTAAGAAAACGGTTCCAGTGTGTGGAAGTAAAAACAGGCAAATTATACTTATTCAGCCCCATATACGAAGTAAAGAAAGTGTCTTAACAGGAGTGGCATGCAACTTCAGGATATAGAATACGGTCTGAAGGAATGGAACTTCTTCATCAGAAGGTTAACGGATAAAAATTAAAAAAATGTTTATGAAAAAAATTGTTATGAGCCTTGTATGGGCTATGGTCTTGGGTTCGGTTGTACATGCACAGACGGAAAAAGGCGATTGGATGGTGGGTGGAAATATGACCATCAACACAACCTCGGGGAATAGCCAGTTTACCCTCCAGCCATCCGCAGGATATTTCTTCGCCAGGAATTTTGTGGCCGGGGCTGATTTTACACTAAGCCTGGGAAAAGTTGATCAAACAAAAACATCAGCGATTGGCGTGGGACCCTTTGCCCGCTATTATTTCAGCCTGAAAAACCCGGATGTAAAGCCTTTTCTTCATGCTGAGTTTTCCATTGCCAGCGAAACACGGAAATATCCCACGTATAAAAACTCCAATACAGTCACCAGCTTTTTTATCGGTGGCGGTCTAGCCTATTTCGTTAACCGCAATGTGGCGCTTGAAGGTGTTGCAGGGTATAACCGCAGTAAAATAGAAACCCTGGTTCCTACCAACGGTTTTTTATTCCGCTTAGGTTTCCAGGTGTATTTATCGGGCGGTGAAGTAACCGGAAGATAGGTCGGACGGGGGTCTGCGGCGGGGTTGGAATAAACCGGGCCGTTGCCTGCAGCGGGTAAACGAGTTGTAGGTTGTTTTCAGGCCAAGGTCTTTTATCATCCAGACGGAGCAACCAAAATGTCCGGTATTGCCCTGGGCGGCGGTTAAATGGCGGAACCACAGTTTTTCGTAAATGCCAATTGCCTTGCCCTGTTAGGGCATGGTTTCCAGGTAAACGCCGGAATAACCGGGAGTTTTTGCTTTTTCAAAACATTGATCCATGAGTAGTTTGCAATCCCCCTGTCACGGGCCGGTTCCTTCAAGTACATTTTTACCAGTTCGCAAACCCGCGGAGGCAGGCCGGCAGATGGAAAAATGCCAGCACCCATAAGCACATCCCCGTTATGGGTAGCCACCAGGTAAAAACTGCCGGGTTTTTGAAAAAGGTTGTACAGGGCAACGGTGTAGGATCATAATACACCGTGCCGATTTTGTTGGCACCAAATTCTGATAATGTATTGCGGATGATAAGCGCCAGTGCTGGATTGTGGGCTGGCTGAATGGAACGTATCAGTGTTTCTGCCATGGATAGCATACCGCAAAAATACGCAGGAGCATCAATCTAAAAAGAGATTAACCCAGGATGGCTGCAATCATGTAAAAGATAGTATAGCTAATGGCCAGAACGAAAAAAAATATTTTAGTAGGGTTTTTCATAGAACGCCGTGTTTTCTTTTAAAGGATATAATAAACGCATCTGCCGGATAATTATTTTGCCTGTAGCAAAACCGTATAAACAATTACGATGCCAGAGATAAAATTGCCCGCGTTTAATATCTTAAGACTTAAAAACATGGAAAAGCGTTGGTGAAAGTTGGTTCTAATACCTTTTAGTTTCTCGTATTTCTACGGTCGTTTTTTGCTGCTAAGGATTTCCGTTGCCGCCGTTTAGAGATAGCGCTCATTTATAATATCCAGGTGGTGTTGTGTATGACCGGCAATTATATAACCCATGGCCAGTGCATTAATGGCTTGGTTACAGGCCATACCTGCAAATAGCAATTCTTCCCTTCCAAAGTGTTTAAACATCCTTTCTGTTGAAGCGCGCACCGCAGTAAATTCTTCTAACAGCCCGTTCCAGTTGCGGTTTATTTTATTAGCAGCTGCAGCCCAAGTGTTTTCATCAAAACCCGGCATAGCGGTGGCATCCTGTCTGGCTACCCTTAATGCGCGGTAGGCAAAAACCCTTTCTGCATCAACGATGTGTTGCAGCATTTGCAGGATGGTCCATTTGCCCGGTGCGTACGCGTATGCTCTTTTTTCTGGGGGGATGCTTGCCAGCAGCCTGCCGAACAACAAGGTATTCTCAGCAAGGGATTCCTGTATATTTTTATCGGCGGCCTTATTGATATAAGTGAGAAAAGGGCCGGAGGCGATGGCGTCTTTTTTGGTGCACATTTTTCTTGCAAAGCTAGCGCAAGGGTGCCATGCATCCATAAAAAAACAGCCCGCTCAGGGGCTGTCTGCTATTTGATGGGCAATCTGGATATTTATTATCCTTTCCTGCCTTTTTTAAGGGTTGATTTGGGCAGCTTTTTTCCTGGTTTTACCGATCCCTCAAGCGTAGCGGCCATCTTAGCGGCTTCGTAGGCATTCAGCAGCCCACCAGTCTTACAAAGATCGGCCAGGTCTACAGACTCCTCGGTACCGGGTTTTTTAACCTTTTCAGTGGGTACCACCGCAGATTTTTCGATGCAATATTTTAATTGTTGAGCAGTGAGCGCGGGAAAATAAGACAATAGGAAAGCCGCCGTACCTACTACAATGGGAGAGGAGAAACTGGTTCCCTGTGAATTGCCGTATGTATTGCCCCCCGGAGTGGTGGAATAAATTTTTACACCCGGTGCAAAAACATCCACGCTTTTTTTGCCATAATTAGAAAAGGAAGCTACCAAACCTCCTTCCTGCGGGTCAGCGGGATCGCCACTGGCGCCCACCGTTATATAATTGGATGCAATGGTATTGGACGCTCTCAACCGCGGGTTGGGGAAATTGTCGGTAGTATCAATATCGGCAGAACTGTTGCCCGCTGCCTGTACCAGTAAAACGCCCTTGCTTTCGGCATATTTTACCGCTTCATCCACCCATTTTTTTTTGGGAGAAAAACCTTTTCCAAAACTCATGTTTACAATACTGGCGCCGTTGTCTACCGCATACCGTATGGCCAGTGCAATATCCTTGTCGTGTTCATCGCCATCGGGCACGGCACGGATCATCATAATCCTTACATTGTCTGCAATGCCGTTTACACCAATATTATTGTTGCGGTTGGCGCCGATAATTCCCGAAACAAAAGTTCCATGGAAGGGTGTGCCCGCCATTACATCATTATTGCCATAATAACGGTCATTGATATCGTCTTCATTGTCTTTTACAATCTCGGCCCGGTAATTTTCCGGCTCTTTATCGGCCGCTTCTTTTTTGCGAACCTCGTTGTTTACATATTCCTTAAAGCCATCGGTAAGTTCCTTGCTGTTGGTTTCCAGTTCGCTTTTGGTGGCTTTGTACAAAGCCAGGAAGCCATTTCTGGCTTTTGATTCTTCGGTGGTTTTGGGAATAAGCTGCTGTAATTCGGTGCCGGTATATTCTTTTTTACCCAGTACAATCTGCAATATGCTATCACTTTTAAGCGTGGCTTCCAGTGCCCTTTGCAGGAAAACAAGATCTACCTGTTCGCCTTCATCGCCGCCTTCAACGGTTACTCTTGCTTTCTGCCACATTTTATATTGTTCTTTTTCATCGCTGCTCATGGCCGTAGTATCAACCGTTTTGCCGCTGTATAATTTCTTGAAGCGGTAGTATACGCGGGTGCCTTCGTAGGAATCCTCCTTTACATTTCTGCCGTCTTTGCCGCCTATAAAATTCCAGCCATACACGTCATCCACATAACCGTTGTGGTCATCGTCAATGCCATTGCCGGGAATTTCTTTTGGGTTTATCCATAAAATGCCTTTCAGGTCTTCATGCAGGGTGTCTACGCCGGAATCTATTACGGCCACCACTACGGTCTTACTCTTCAATTTTTTTAAATGCACAAATTCATAGGCTTTTTCAAGGCTGATGCCGTAATACCTGTCTTTGTCCTTGTCCATCAGGTGCCAGCCTTTTGGTATGCTTTTGAAACTGGTGCCCTGCGCATAGCTGTGCAGGGTAGCCACTAAAAGAAATCCGGCCAGGCATATTTTCAACATTGCTTTCATTAATAAATTGTATTTAAAACAGGGTGAACAAAAATTTATAGCCGGTAAAAATAAAAAAAAGATGGTTATCCGTGTTGTCTAAAACAGGAACGGTAAAAACAGGTTGTTAATATCTGTTGATTTAGCAATTTTTTAATAAGAATGGGCGGCTTTACCTCAAATTTAGCTCTACCCGGCGATTTTTTGTGCGTCCGGCGGCTGTTTTATTGTCGGCCACGGGATTTGCCTGTCCATAGCCATTGGTAATAATCCGGATCCCATTTATTCCCTGTTTTATCAGGTAGCTTTTTACTGCCATCGCTCTTTTAGCCGAAATAATCAGGTTGGCATTTTCCGTGCCGGTATTATCCGTATATCCATCTACAGATAACTGGAGTGAAGGATTATTTTTTAATACACTGACCACCGTATCCAGCCCCTGGTATGATTTGCTAAGTAAATCGGCGCTGTTGCTCAAAAAGAAAATATTTTCGGCGGCAAAATTAACCTGTTTCTTTATTTCCTCCCTGATGACAGGACAGCCGTTATTTTCAGCAACGCCGGCTACCGCAGGGCATTTGTCGTCCTCATCGTTAATGCCGTCTTTATCCGTATCCGGTATGGGGCAGCCCTGGTATTTTGCCAGGCCGGCCACCGCAGGACATTTGTCTTCTTCATCGTTTACGCCGTCTTTGTCCGTGTCGGGTATTGGGCATCCGCCATATTTGGCAATACCTGCCACTGTGGGACATTTATCGGTTTCATCATTCAGACCATCATTGTCGGTATCGGGTATGGGGCAACCGTTATAGGCCATGGTACCCGCGGTTTCAGGACATTTATCGTCTTTGTCGGCAATGCCATCACCGTCTTTATCAGGACAGCCATTGGTAATGGCGGCGCCGGGTAAGAGGGGACAGGCATCTTTATTGTCCGGAATGCCGTCCTTGTCTTTGTCTTTTACAGTTACGGGTTCTTTTACCTGGCCCAGCCAGATGCCCAGGGAGGCGCCTATAGTCTTGTGTTTAAAACTGCCCTGGTAGGCCGCATAATAGAGATTGTCCAGACCCTGGCTGTAGAATCCCGTTAGGGTAACATTGCCAAGTTCTAATCCTGCCCGAACATTCAACCCATATCCAAAAGTGCGGTAGCTATCATCTTTTTTTCCCACTTCCAGCGTTTCGGTTTTATTTACAAGCGTGCTTTTGTTTTCGGCAATGCTTGAAAAAAGATCATTTTGGTTGATGGTTTTTTTGCCATTGTAAAATAGGGAAATATAGGGGCCGGCGCTTAGCATAAAACTGCTTGTTTTTTTGCGCGAGAGCGGGATCTTGTAGGCAATATTCAGTGGGATATCAATATACTGGATGCTGAGTGACTGGGTGGTATTGAACGAATAAAAGCTGTCCGCAACGCTTGTTTCAAGGATTTTTGTAAAGGTTCGGCCTTTTTCTGAATACACTACAGCGGGCTGGAAATAAAAAGGTGAACTGCCGCCAAAAGGAATTTCTGCCGTTATGCCGATATGGATTCCGCTTTTATTGGAGTAGTACTTACCGGTGGTGGAATCCCAGCCGGGGATATTATTTTTTTCTGTGATGCTAGCCGTTTGCGGACCTCCCATCAGGCCAATTTTTACCTGGCCAAAAGAAACAGAAGCAGTAAAAATCAAAACAAGCAAAAAGCAGTTTTTTGCCATAGGATATTTATTTATAGCGCTTTAATGATTTCTGATCAACGTATTTCGGGGCTATTTATTTTACCGGGCCGCGGTATTGGCAACTGGCTGCTCAGATATCAAACCGGAGGCCCTGTGCCAGTGGAAGTTTGTCAGTATAATTAATGGTATTGGTCTGCCGGCGCATGTAAACTTTCCAGGCATCGCTGCCGCTTTCGCGCCCCCCGCCGGTCTCTTTTTCGCCGCCAAAGGCGCCCCCGATTTCGGCACCGCTGGTACCGATATTTACATTGGCAATACCGCAGTCGCTGCCATTCTGCGACAAAAACATTTCTGCCTCCCGCAGGTTAACGGTCATGATGGCTGATGAAAGTCCCTGCGGCACGCTGTTCTGAAGCGCAATAGCTTCCTCGATGGTAGTATATTTAATAAGATATAAAATGGGTGCAAAAGTTTCGTGTTGCACAATACTGTAATGGTTTTCCACCTCGGCAATACAGGGTTGCACATAACACCCGCTTTCATAACCAGTTCCTGCCAAAACCCTTCCTTCTACCACAAACCTGCCGCCGGCAGCCTTGCAATTTTCTATTGCCTGCCGATACAGGGCTACGGATTCCTTGTCTATCAGCGGGCCCACATGGTTTTGCGGTTCAAGAGGATTGCCGATTTTCAGTTGCCGGTACGCACGTATTAATTTTTCTTTGAATGCATCGTACACCGACTCGTGGATGATAAGGCGACGGGTAGTGGTACAGCGCTGGCCGGCCGTACCAACTGCGCCAAATACGCAGCCGATCAAAGCCATATCCAGATCCGCCGCCTGCGAAATAATAATGGCGTTATTACCGCCCAGTTCAAGCAGGCTTTTGCCCAGCCGTGCACCTACTGCCGCACCCACAGCCTTGCCCATTAGGGTAGAACCGGTAGCCGACAACAAGGCTATCCGGGTATCATGGCTCATCCATTCACCTGCTTGGCGATGGCCCGTGAGCAGGCAGCTTACGCCCTCGGGCACACCGTTTTTTTTAAATACCGCTGCTACCAGCTGCTGACAGGCAATGGCGCAGAGCGGTGTTTTTTCGCTGGGTTTCCAGATGCATACGTCTCCACAGACCCAGCACAACAGGCTGTTCCAGCTCCATACCGCAACAGGGAAATTAAATGCCGATATAATGCCTACGATGCCCAGGGGGTGGTATTGTTCGTACATGCGGTGGCCCGGCCGCTCGCTGTGCATGGTTAGGCCATGTAACTGACGTGAAAGCCCAACCGCAAAATCACAGATATCGATCATCTCCTGTACCTCGCCATAACCTTCTTGCAGGCTCTTGCCCATTTCATAAGAAACCAGCCTGCCCAGGTTTTCTTTTTGTTTGCGCAGGGCTTCGCCAATCTGCCTCACCACCTCGCCGCGCCGGGGCGCCGGCCACTGTCGCCATTGGGCAAAAGCTTCCTGCGCTTTTATAACTACGCGCTCGTATGCTTCTTTATCGGCTGTGGTAACCGTAGCAATGGTCTTCCCGTCTACCGGTGACCAGGACTGTAAAACCGGTCCGTTGCTTTTTACCCAGCCCGTACCGGTGGAAACGCCTTCGTTTTCAGCCAGTATGTCCAGAGCACTTAATATACCGTTGATCATCTTTGTGATTTAAGCATGCAAGATACAAAAAGCTGTAAGCCGGCGTGCCGGGTATGGAGACCGGGGGTTTATTGTTCATTCGTTGTATAACGGCTTATATTTATAGTAAAGACAGTACGGCCTTTGAAAATGATAGCAGACTGGCCCGTTGCCAGCGGCCGTCGTACCCTGGGCTTATTTAAAAAAACATGCATGAAAATTCTCTGCATCGGCGAAGCATTGATAGACATGATCTGTACGGATAAAGGCAGCCCTTTGTCTGAAGGACAGCATTTCCTGAAAAAGCCGGGTGGTGCGCCCACCAATGTGGCGGCAGCCATTGCCGCGCTGGGTGGCCAGGTGGAATTGGCTGCCAAGGTAGGCAATGATCCCTTTGGCCGGCACCTGATAGATACCATGTCGGCATTCGGGGTATCTACCAGATGGATGTTGCAGGACAATGATCATTTTACCACTTTCGCCTTTGTGTCTTTAATGGA
>JBDTVE010000272.1:0-3874 GCA_040007355.1 Bacteroidota bacterium
AGCCCGGAACTTCGAATAAAAAACTATTTTCCTATTTCTTCCATTGCTTTTTTTACCGTGAGGTCATCGGCATTCAGCACTTCATAAAAACCATTGTTGCGCCATTGCTGTCGGGCGATCAGTGAAAGGAGGCGGTGCTGTGCAAATTCGCGGTCGCGGGCTGTAAAAGCGGTGGTGTTTACACTGTCTTTAGCGGCAAAAGCCGTAAACTGGTTCCAGAGCGGATCGGAGGTTTTGTAGCGGTTAAACAAGTCCGTGGCGGAAGGCAGGGCTTTCAGTTCGGCCCGGTGTTCCATAAAATAATGATAGGCAAAATTGCTAAGGGTATTATTGGTGTACAAACGGGCGAAATTTCTTGATATGGTAGAGGTATCCACAGATACAAACACATCGGGCATGATGCCACCCCCGCTGTAGACATTCCTGCCCGACTGTGTTTTATAGGCCTTTCCTTTTTGCTGTACGTGGTTGCTGTCCGCATTGGTCATTTCACCGTTGTGGTAACGGTTCAGGATATCACTGGCATAGTCGCCTTCGCCCTTGTTATAAGGTTTTTGTATGCTTCTTCCTGAAGGCGTGTAATAGCGTGCCACAGTTAGCCGGAGTGCGGAGCCATCTGCCAGATCATATTGCTCCTGTACCAGGCCCTTGCCATACGTTCTTCTGCCGATGATTTCGGCGCGGTCCCAATCCTGTAATGCACCGGTTAACACTTCGCTGGCGGAGGCGGTACCTTCATTTACCAGTACCACCAGTTTCCCTTTTTCAAAAAGGCCGTCTCTTTTGCAACGATATTCCTGTTTGGGGCTGTTATTACCCTGGGTGTATACAATCAGTTTGGTGCCGTCTAAGAATTCATCGGCCATTTCCACGGCTTCCTGCAGGATACCGCCCCCGTTGTCTCTGAGATCGAGCATCAGTTTTTGCATGCCCAGTTTTTGCAGTTTTTCAAGCGACTGCATAAACTCCCGGTAGGTGGTTTCGGAGAATTTATTGATGTGGATATAGCCATCCTGTTTATTCATCATATAGGCTGCATCCACCGATACGATGGGTATGATACCTCTTTGCAGGCTGATGGGGATGGTTTTAGCGCCTCTTAAAATGGTCAATACAACGTTGCTGGCGCCGGGGCCGCGCAATAATTTCTTTATCCGGGTGGTGGTGATGCCATTGCCCGCCACCAGCGAATCGCCTACCTGTAAGATACGGTCGCCCACCTGGAGCCCAGCCTTTTCGCTGGGTCCGTTTTCCATAACGGTAATAATGTTGACGGTATCGCTGAAAATATTGAATTCCACGCCAATACCCTGAAAATTGCCCTGCAGGTCTTCATTTACCTCTCCCAGGTTAAACGCCGGTATATAAATAGAGTGGGGGTCTAGTTTTGACAATACCTCCTGTATAGCTTCATCTGCCAGGGTGTCTGGCGCCACGGGGTCCACGTATTTGAGCTGTATTAGGTCGAGCACCTGCTGCAGGGGCGTGGTTTTCTGCTTTTTAAACAGGCCTCCGGGTCGGGCGGTGTTTTCACGGAGCACATAGCCAACAGACATACCTGCTATCATCACAATGGCAAATAAAAGCGGCAGCCAGGTATTCAGTTTTTTTGATAGCGTCATAAGCTTTATCAATTCGGGTGCAAATTTATATGAAATAGACAGAGCGGTGAGGGAATATTTGTTTTATGGTAAATAGGCAGGGAATATTAACTTCGTCTTCAGTAAATAAGGATATGGCAGTTTTAATAGCAGACAGCGGGTCAACCAAATGTGAGTGGTGTTTAACAGGCGGGGAGCGCAAAAAAACGATTTTCACACAAGGTATGAGCCCTTATTTCCTGGATAGTGAACAAGTACAGGCGGTTATGCATAAGGAGCTATTGCCCAAACTCAAAAACCAGCCTATTTCGGAAATACATTTTTACGGCACGGGATGTATGGACCCGCACAATGCCAAAATGATGAAAACGGCCATCGGCAAGGTATTTACTGGGGCCCGAATAACGGTGGAGCATGATTTACTGGGTGTTGCAAAAGCATCCTGCGCAGACCAGAAAGGGATTGCCAATATACTGGGTACCGGTAGTAATTCCTGCTATTTTAACGGGAAAAAGATTGTAAAAAACAGTCCGGGGCTGGGTTATGTGCTGGGCGATGAGGGCAGCGGCGCCTATCTGGGCCGGAAAGTAATTCAATATTATTTGTATGGCACTTTTGACGAGGAGCTGCGGTACCGGTTCAACGACAAATACAAGATTACAGCGGCAGGGATACTGGAGAACGTATACAAAAAGCCACTTCCAAATCGCTATCTGGCCGGTTTCTGTATGTTTTTGGTGGAAAACCGGGGGCATTACATGATAGAGAATATTATTGAAGACGGACTAAACGATTTTTTCTTTACACACCTTTGCAAATTCAGTGAAAGCTGGAGATACCCCATTCATTTTGTTGGCAGCGTAGGTTATGGCTTTCGCGATGTAATAAAGGAGCTGTGCCATAGCTACGAGTTTGAACTGGGAAAGATATTAAAAAACCCGATGGAAGGTTTGATTGAATACCACAGATAACAATGACTATGTCTTTTGAAAAGTTTACCGAGCAACCGGGTAAGTACCGAAACCTTGACAAGATGAGTTTGCAGGATATCCTGCGGCATATTAATGAAGAAGACAAAACGGTACCGCTGGCAGTAGAAAAAGCCATTCCGCAGATAGAAAAGCTGGCATCCGTTATCAGTAACAAAATGCTGGAAGGCGGGCGCCTGTTTTATATTGGTGCTGGCACCAGCGGCCGCCTGGGTATATTGGATGCCAGCGAAATACCACCTACCTATGGTATGCCTTATGGCCTGGTGGTGGGCATTATTGCAGGGGGTGAAGAAGCCATTCAAAGACCGGTGGAAAATGCGGAAGACGATGCTACCCAGGGCTGGACCGACCTGGAAGAACATATGATCAGCGACAAGGATGTGGTGATAGGCATTGCCGCTAGCGGCACAACGCCATATGTTATTTCGGCCCTGCAGGAAAGCAGGCAACGCGGTATTATAACGGGCTGCATTACCTGTAATCCCGGCAGTCCGCTGGGTGATATAGCGGAATACCCGATTGAGGTGGTGGTGGGTCCCGAGTTTGTGACCGGCAGTACCCGTATGAAAAGCGGTACCGCGCAGAAACTGGTGCTCAATATGATCTCCACCGCCGTTATGATCCAAATAGGACGCGTGGAAGACAACAAGATGGTGAATATGAAGCTAAGCAACGATAAGCTGGTTGACCGCGGCACCAAAATGGTGATGGACATCCTGCAGCTTACCGATTATGAAAAAGCAAAAAATCTTCTTCTTAAATACGGGAGCGTAAAAAAGGCGGTGGAAGCCGGGAAATAACACTTTATTGGAGCCCTTCGCAACAAAAAGCGACGTGTTTGCGGAACAATACCCTTGTCTGTTGCATACTCACCCCCGACTACATCTACCCCTGAAAGGGTGTAAGCTAACAGCGAGGGGTGCAGCCCCTTGTAGATAGGCGGATCCCCTCATCGACGCGCGTACCCTTCGTAAACAACAATGGAGTGCCCTTCGCAAAAAATAAAAAAATCCTCGCATCCGGTTTGTATCGATCCATGAAACGTAGCGCTACACTAACACCTACCCCTGAAAGGGTGTAAGCTAACAGCGAGGGGTGCAGCCCTTCGTAAATATTTACCGCCCCTCGTAGGTAGTTCGGATCCCCTTGTGGATGGACGGACTCCCCATAAAAAAAGCGACCTGTTTGCGGAGCGATACCCTTGTCCATTGCACACTCACCCCCCCCGGCTCAAGGCCATCGTATCAAAAAACTTTTTAACCACTGCACAATAAAAAATAT
>JBDTVE010000273.1:0-18016 GCA_040007355.1 Bacteroidota bacterium
AGCAGTTCCACCAGACCGGCGGGTTTGCCAACCATTATCTTTTCCTCCTGGAAATGCAGCAGACCGGCTTTACTTTTTCTTTTCAGTTCGCTGCCAATTACAATGGCTGCTGCAATAAAAGCAAGGGCCACCATAAAACCAAACATATTGATAAAACGCAGTCCTTTCCAATCTGCACCAAACCAGTCGCGAACAAGAAGATAGAGGTTAGGATACATGTGTTCCGGGCATTAGAATATGATTAATAATAAATAACCGACTGCAATGTTAGGCCAAAAACCTTGTATGTGATAAACAGGCAGGCGTTCTTTATAATATGACTTACAAAACCTCAGGCCATTACAAACAAAAACCCGCCTGAGCAGCGGGTACTGTTATACATCATTTTCCTTCTTAACAGTATTCTTCAAAAGCACTGATAAGGTTTTGAGCAATCATTTGCGCAGGGCGGCCTTCAATCTGGTGACGTTCTATAAAATGAACCAGCTGTCCGTCTTTAAACAAAGCAATAGCAGGTGATGATGGCGGATAGGGCAACAGGTGCTCACGAAGTTTGTTGATCGCCTCTATATCAAACCCGGCAAAAGAAGTTGCCAGGTGATCTGGTTTCTTGTTGGTATTGTGCACGGCCATTAACACACCTGGGCGGGCAGAACCTGCGGAGCAACCACAAACGGAATTGATCATTACAAGGGTGGTTCCTTTCTGAGAAAGCTGGCTGTCTACGGCTTGAGAGGTCAACAGTTCATCAAAGCCGTTTTCTGTCAGCTCTTCCTTCATGGGCAGTACAATTTCTGATGGATACATAGTCATTCTTTTTGTTTTTAGCAACGCAAAATTATATAAAAAGTTCATTCAGGATAAATGTTTAACCGATAATGCCTTTTTGTCGTATTTGATAACCATCGTCTGCTAATATGTCACTTTTAAATCGAAAAGCTGCGCATTCGGCAGGAGAAATAGCCCAAACCCCCGTGGTATGGCATTTGAATTCAATAGGGCGACAATAAAATTTATAAAATCAAAAATAGAAATGATTATGACACTCGTAAAAGACAATTACCGCCCAGTAAATTTCAACAGTGTATTCAATGATCTTTTGAATGAATTTCCAGTATTTGCTGATAAGGCCGGGCTTAATACTCCGCCGGTTAATATAACGGAAGCCACAGAAGGATACCATGTTGAATTAAACGCTCCCGGACGGAACAAAGAAGATTTTAAAATAACTGCAGCCAATGGTTTACTGACCATCAGCTACGAAAAAAAGGAAGAAACCAGGAATGAAGACGTAAAATCTATCCGCAAGGAGTTCAGTTTCCAGGGATTCAAGCGCAGCTTTAGCCTGGACGATAAGGTAGATGCCGCCAATATACAGGCCAAATATGAAAATGGGCTGTTGAAATTGTTCCTGCCTAAGAAAGCTGCAGACAAACAAACAGCCACCCAGATAACCGTACAATAATCCTATTACAGCCTAACCAGGCTGTATACCACAAGAATTTTCATAAGCAGTTGGTTTTTGATTTAAAGCCCCAATGTTTCTACATTGGGGCTATTTTTATGTGTAATATTTTACTGCGAAAAGCGACCAATACCGGGGTGGTAACAAGTACTGAACAATGAACCTACCCACCACCAACCAGGAAACCTCATGCAGGCCGAAAAAATCTTCATAGAAGCCATTGAGCAAAATCAGCCCATCATTCACAAGGTGTGCAACCTGTATATGAACAACGAACAGGACAGAAAAGATCTTTTCCAGGAAATCCTGTTAAGCGCCTGGAAGGGTTTTGTCAACTTTAAAGGAGATGCCAAATTCTCTACCTGGCTCTACCGGGTTGCACTTAATACGGCCATTACTTTTTACCGGAAAGACCAACGCAAACTGCCAACAGCATCCCTGCCGGAACAATTTGTTATGAGCAGTGATAACCCCGGCAACGAAGAACAGGTAAAGGCGATGTATTCATCCATCAACCACCTGTCGCCCATAGACAAGGCCCTGGTAATGCTATATATGGAAGACTATGTTTATTCCGAAATAGGAGAAATGATGGGCATTACTGCCAATAACGTAGCGGTAAAGATGAACCGCATTAAACTAAAATTGAAAGAGAACGCAAAAAAATATTTATAACATAAAATCAGGCGCAGCATGGAACTGGATGAACTGAAAACAAGGGTAAAAGCCAAACTGGAAGAAGGCATGTTGAGGCATAGTGCCACAGACCTTGAATTATCTATCCGGCAAAAAACAAACTCTATTACCGGTAAGATAAAAAAGAATACCTGGCTAGAGTTTGCCGCATTTATCTTCTGCATGGGCGTTGCGCTTGCCTGCTGGCTTCTATACCATTCTTTACTGGTGCATTTATTTTGCCTGGCCACCTGGGTGTTCTGTATCGTTTTCAGCGCCTATCTTTTTTCGCTGTATAAAAAGATAATTTTTTATGAAAAAGCACAGGCCAGTGTAAAAGAAAACCTACAGCAGGTAATCAATATACTCAACCGCTTTACCACCCTCTATTTCAGGATTACAATGGTATTGCTACCCGTTATTTTTGTTTTTGGGCTGATAACCGGTTATGTGGATGTTTCGCAAAAAGGTCTCATACATCAGTTTCACTGGTCAGGAAATATATTATTTTATATAATCATCTTTATGATCGGCTGGTCTGGTATCATTTATTTTTTTGCAAAATGGTATATTAGGAAATTATACGGGGATTACCTGATTCAGCTAAAACATCAGTTAAAAGAGATAGAAAATGGTTAAAAGGCCTTAACAGCCCGGGCAGTTTAGGTTAAAATGGTCTAATATTGCACGCATAAACAAACTTTTAACGGTAAACATGAGAGTTGCAACCCGGTTTCTTTTAATGTTATGTTTAGCTATTTCCATTTCCTCACAAGCGCAGGAGGACACCCTCCCTCATCCCGTAACCGAGCCCGTGGACTCGTTCCCGGTTCATGTTCCGCTTAGGATTACCAACCTGAACCCCTATTTTACCATTCATTCCGACTCAACCCTTACGTATAACCTGGAGATCAATAAAGATGAAAAAAAATATTACTGGTTTTTACGGAATTCCCCGGTAGGGCTCCGGATCAATAAAGATGAAGGTGTGCTTTCGTTTAAGGCTGAAAAATCTTTTTTTCTATCGGGCAAATTAAGATATGATGTTGAGTACAAAGTGAACATTGGGGTACAAAACCTCTCGGACCCCAAGGAAAGAGTAGATACTTTTTTTACGATCGTCTTTTATAACACAGACATCATTGTATCCAAGGTAAAACCAACCGTAACTTCCGTGCTAACCGTTGACGAAGGCGACACGGTAAGTTTTAAAGTTCAATGTGATAACGGCAGCTTTCCTATAGAAAGCATCACCTTTTTTGCTAACCGGCCACTGAAGAATTTCACCCTGGTAAAAAAATGTGATGATGATTTTACCTGGATGCCTCCCTTTGATTTTGTAAAGGATTCTGATTCGGCTAAGGTAAAAATGGTGTTGCTGAGTTTTGTAGGCGTTAATAAATTCCAGGTCCGCGATACCGCTACGGTTCGCCTGATTGTGCGCGATGCACTGAATTACCCCCTGGCCGAAGAAGACTACAAGCTGTCGGTTAAAAACGTAAATACCTATGTGTTGCAGCTTAAATACACTTTCCTGCAATTGGATAAAAGAGTCAAAGGAACCAAGAACGCCCGTACTACTTTTGATATAACCGGTTCCACTACCGCATTAACGGGCAGTATACTGGCATCTTCCGCCAACACCAGTACACAAAAAACAGGACAGATACTGCCCAGCGTGGGCATTTCACTGGTACCCATAAAAGAAGCCATTGCACCGCAAAAAGTATTTGATCAAAATCAGGCTTCACTGGTACGCGGCTCCATTAAGCGGCTTGAATACATGGTAAGAGACAATGCGCTGGTGGGAGAAAGAGACCCCGACATCGTTAAAAAAACTGCCAAACTGAAAGAAGAGCTCAAACAAACACAAATACAGCTAATAGATGTACCATTGGAGCTCGCTAACAATATGACCGAAGAGGAATTGAACCAGTATTTCAACAGTCCCAAGGTGAACAGAAAATACCGGCTGAAAAAATAAAGATTTTACGAACATCAACAATCCTGTTCCGGCCATCAAACAGGAATGGGGAAACATTTCCGCAGCACTGCGTACTTCCATCCCGTAAATAAGATCCCGCTATTTTTGTAATTCCACCTGGCCAGCGTCGGTGTATTGACCGTCAGCCACGATTATCCCGTCTTTTACCGCGTTTCGGTAAGGCGGAGCGGCTTCTATCAGCAGCCGGTAATTACCCGCTTTAATATTGGAGAACTGGAAGGCTCCGCTTACAACGTTCACAGAAACAGTGTCTTTTCCCGAAAACAGGAAGGCTATTAAACCGGCTTCCGGTGGTGTTACCCTGCCACGCACTGAACCGGTGGATATTTTATTAAAAGACATGGCGATTGCCACCGTTAAGAGCACCACCAGTAACAGGCCTGGTTTTATTTTTTTGAAAGACATGGTTTTTGGTTTGCATGCCGGGCAACCCGGCCAGAAAACCAAGAGAATTCTGTGCCAGTTGCACATTCAGGGCCAAACCGGACACCGGCCCATTGAAACATTCGGCAGACCCGGTCAAAAACCTGTTATTGCGGTACCGTTTTTTGATCATTGAAATCCTGGATAACTATCCGTCAGGAAGCACCGGATGCCAACCGCGGTTTGTTTTGATCAAAAGCGGTCGTTGCTGACATCCCGGCTGTTCAAAACGCCCGGGCAATAGCGTACTAATTATTGATTAAAACGAAGGTGCAGGTTTTATTTTCTGCTTTTAATTGCCAGGCTGGCTACCCTGCCCTTTACCGTTACTTTAATAACCGCTACCGTCAAGCATGGCGTCTTCTACATGGCGCACAATTGAAAATCACAACCTGATGCTTGCTCGCAGACCGGCATTTTTATGATAGGCGGTCTGCTCGTAAAACGCGGCGAATATAATGGGGTGACCGCCCCGGTCCCATTCATAACCGGCATATGCTTTCTGCGCAAAGCTGGGGTCTGAGTGCCCGTTAAAAGTCAGCACTCCCAATCCAAGATTAAGACCAATAATGATCTTATTCTCAAAACGGTAGTTCACCTCGCCCAACGCATCATACAAATGACTGGGTTTGTAATGGCTGCCCCCGCCGGTGAAAAATGGGTCGGCACTCCGACCTAAGAAATAGGAATAATTAACACGGGCACCCACCGACAGACCATTTCCCAATGGATGGGTGATGGCCCCGTCGATGCCTGCCCCCAATACCGTGAACATATTGAGGTAATTAATAGGATAGGAAATGGCAGGCCCCAGTTCAATGTTCCAGCTTTTGCCGGTTTCGTTTTTATTTTGTGCGGCCGCCAGCAACGGCAGCGCAATATAGGTCAGAAAGAATATTTGCTTCATATGTTCTTATTGTATAGTCATGATTAAAAGCGTGCAGGTTATTGGCTGTCCGGTGCAGCCATCAGATTTTGACACCGGATTTCGGCAGCTTCGTTACATCGGTTGTGTAGACACAGCGGAATTTGCCGTCCGTAACCTGCACTGCGGCCCTCCCCTGCTGGCTGCCAAATACACCACTGAATGTTCCTTCAATTATTTTGGCAGTTTTGTCAAATAAGGTAATGGTGATCTTCCCCGAACCACCGGTAGCAGATGTTGTATTATAACCGTAATAGGTACCCGAACCCGGTGAAATCTCCGCAACATAAGCCGCCTCGGTAAATTGGCCCGGGTCAAGGTCAAGGGTTTTGTTAAGCGTGATGTTCGGCGGAAATATGAGTACCAGGGCCGTGGTGTCCTTGTTGACCGCCATAAGCCCCAGCAATAATACCACGCTGGTGCTCCCGCTGGTGGTGAGTGCGGCAATGGCCGGCGAGTTATTCAGCGAAGACGCTACATTGGCACTCCATGCCTGCCCGTTGATTTTGGCCTCCAGGTAGTACCCACTGGTATTGTTGCCGCCATCGGCGCTTTTCTTACAGCCCTGTGTGGCAAACAGGAATAGAATACAGGTAATTTGAACAAGACGGAAAATGATTGATTGTTTCATGAACAGGGTTTAGGCGTTAAAAAATTGGTAACCATCAGATATCAAATTTCAATCACCTGCCGTGCTCCGCCAATACTTAGTTCTAACTATTTTTTGAAAGGCTACAATAAAAGGCCGTGCTCCCTGGCAAAATTGAGCAGGCCTACCGGCGTGTAAATATCCAGTTTCCGGCAAATGTTTCTCCGATGAGTGTTAATGGTAAACTCGCTAACAAAAAGCCGGCCTGCAATTTCCCTGCTGGTAAGGCCTTCCGCAATTTTGCAAATGATTTCCGTTTCGCGGCTGGTAAGCTGGTATTTTTTCATAAAATCGTTTACCAGTATCGCCGGTTGTTTTGGTTCGGCGTATGCTTCTTCGAACCAGGCACCGCCCGCCGCCACGGTGGTCACGGCCTCTTTTAATACAAGAGAAGAAGTGTTTTTTAGCAGGTACCCGTGTGCGCCGAGTATTTTTGTCTCCCGGATTAATTTCGGTTGCCCGTAGTTACTAAACACAATAATTTTTACACGGGGAAAATCACGCCTGATTATCTTCAGGGTGTCGATGCCGTCCATCCTTGGCATCTGGAGATCCAACAACACGATATCGGCAACCGTTTTACGCAGGCGTTCCAGCAGCTCAACGCCATCGCCCGCCGTAAAAATCACTTCTGCATCGGGGATTTCTTCCAGTACATTTTTGAGCGCATCTACCAATAGCGGATGATCGTCTGCAATGACTATTTTCAACACCATTCACAAATGATTTGTCTGCGCGGTTACAGGAATTTCAATAACAATCAGCGTACCGCCCTCCTGCTTTTTAATTATCTCCATTTTTCCATTAAGATAAGCAATTTTTGACTGGATGGCCGCCAGTCCCTTGCCCCGGGCGGGAATATTATTTTCGATGCCAATGCCATCGTCTTCCACTATAAGAACAATATGGTTTTCATGTTCCACCATTTCAAGCAGACCACTTTGCGCCCTTGCGTGTTTAATTATATTGTGCAGCAGTTCCTGCACCATCCTATACAGGTTGTTCATTACCGCCACCGGCAGTTTGTGCTGGTCTTCAAACCCTACCAAAACCGTTTCAAGATTCAGCCTGCCGGCCAGGTTAACGGCATCCGCCATTTCCTCAATGGCCTTCCTGAAACCATATTTTTCAATGACCAGCGGAGTGAGCCGGTGGCTAATGTCGCGGATGGAAGACGAAACAACTGATAATATTTCCTGTGCTTTTAAAATTTTGTCGTCAAACTGCGTATCCTCCTTTCCTTTTTCTATGGCGGAAGATATATTAAGCGATACCAGCGCCAGTTGCGCCCCCGCCTCATCGTGTAACTGGTCGGCAATTTTATGCCGTTCATTTTCTTCCGCGTCAATGGCGCCCTTCATTACAACAATACGGTGCTGTTTTTCCATCTCAGCCATTTTGTTCAGTTGCAATATTTCATTCTGCCGGCTAATCTGTTCAGCCTGCTTTTTTCGCTGATGCTGGATACGACTATACGACAGCAAGAGTACAAAAATGATTAGCGCAAGACAGCTGAAAATAATAAGGTTGATGCGTTCCCGGCGCAGTTCCCGTTGTTTCGCGGCATTTTCCACATGCAACCTGTCAATCTGTAGTTCCTTATCATGCACCTGCATGGCTGTTTCCACTTCTTGCAGAGCGCGGTAATGAACAATGCTGGCCAGCGAATCTTTTATGGAATAAAAATTTTCCATTGCATGGGTATACCCGCGCAGGTCTCCGTTGGCTTTCAGCAGCTCTGCATAATATTTATAATAGTAAAACCCGATGGCCGAATAAGTACGCGTTTTCAATACCGGTTGCAGGCCGGCAAATAATTTTTGTGCGGCGCCAGTTTGCCGGGTCAGTACCAGCTCATGAGCAAGATAAATGGCCGGAGGCATTAAATGCAGGCCGTAGGCCATGCTACCGTTCTTATAAGCGTTTTCAAAATATTGCAGGGCTTTATTGTAACGCCCTTCATGTTCCGCAATCATGCCCGCCGCCAGTTGCCAGGTAGGATAGGTAATTTTATTTTCTGGGAGCTGAAACAAGCTGTGGCTTTTGACCAGGTATTCTTTTGCGCCGGCATAATCGCCCTGGTAGGCTTTTACCATTGCCATCACCGCGTTCAGCGCGGGCGCCTGCGGTCCAGCCGGATTTGGTTTTACCGTGGCGGCATAAAACAGTTCGGTAAACTTCCAGGCATTGTCATAATCTGTCAGTAACAAGTTTACCAGTATGAGCTGGTAATAGATACTGGGCTCTGCGCCCCGAAAAGAAAAGGCGGTGCGTTCGTACAAGGCCGGTTTATGAGATAGAGTGGAATCTTTTGAAAGCCGCAGCAATTCAGTAAACGCTGCTGCCTGTTGCTGCAGGTTAAACTGGCTGTAAAAGATAGCGCGGTTATACAACGCTGTGAACAACGCATTTTTATCGGGCAAGGTAGTTGCCAGCAAGGCCGCACTGTCTAGGTAAAGCCGCATGCTGCCGGTATCCGCCATATTTGATGTCGCCTTAAAAGTATAGAGCAGGGAAAGATTTTCAACGTCTTTATTTGTCTTGCAGACGCGCAGGCCTTCTGCCAGGTATTTGACAAGCGAATCCGTTTTGCCCCATTCCAGGTACATGAGTACGGTAGCGGTGATGGCCTCATCGTATGCATGTGGCAAGCCTGTCGCGTTTTTCCTGGCCAGCGCATACAATGAATCTGCCTGATCAAAGGCAATCAGCGATTCCTTCGCCCTTGCCCAGCTCATTAGCAATACATGCAGCCATTGCCGGTTCCCGGTAGCCCGCACTACCGGAACATACTCCGCAAAAATATCATAGCTGATATTAATATTGGTTTGCGCAATATCTTGTATCAGGTGACAGGCGGTGCGAAATGATTTTTCGTTAACCGGTTGTTGTTTCAATTTATTCCAGCTGGCATGCGCCGCTGCATCGGTATAAATCTGCGCAACTACACCCGTATACAGTAGCAGTGACAAGAGGAATAGCAGTAATAGTTTTGGCATCAAATAAATATAATGAACTTTTGTAATAACTGGTACTACAGGTGTGCATTATTGATCGGTCGGGTCGTTCAGGCCCTGGGTTTGCAGGGAGGCCTCCAAAACATCGGAATATTGATGGTATTTAAGTTGTGCCAGTTAGAGATTGGCCGGGGTAAAACGCCAGAGGTTCTATTCCCGCGGACATCAGGAGCGCGGTATTTTTTTCACAGGCCATAATCGCTTTCCTGAAAGCAGCTGTATTGTTCGTTATCCTATCTCCCTTTGGACCAAACCCCGTCACGCTTATCTCTTCCTTAAAATGAGGAATGGGCACCCACCCTTTTTTGTACCTGCCGGTTGGGCTTCACCATTGACATCCGGCAAGTTATGATAGTTGGAGCAATTAGACCTGATATCATAACGCTGGGTACTAAACGTTTTTGCGGTATAGGTACCACTTCCTGCATCAATGAGCAGCGGCAGGCCGTTTTTGCCGCCAACGATGTTTCAGCGCTGGAAGCCCTGCATTGTGCCAAAGAAATAAAAATACAGGTTCCCGGCAACCCGAAGTTTGTGGGGTACTCCAATGACACGCTTTCCTCCATTATTATCCCATCCATGAACGTTATTGAACAATTTTTCACGCATACGCGCAAACTAATTGTAACAGAACCGCTGAAAATGTTAAAAAAGGATTTCCAACTCAATTCGGCGGCAGACTTTCCGCAGATTAGCACCGCGGTAGTTTTAATAAGACGTATGTCGACCTATCCATTCCTTGTTCTTTTTACGCTGCCTGGGAGAATTGGCTGCACGCTGTTGCATGAACAGTGCAGGATTGCCGCATCGTATTGTGCAGCTTGATCATTTGGCGGTAGACTGGCGGGGCACCAGTACCGATTTAATAACAATGGTTTCGTCTTTTAGCTGAAAATGCTTTTTCTCCAGTGCTTTAAACATTACCGAGGCAGCTTCTTTGCCAATAGCAAAAGCAGGCTGCGTAATGGTGGTTAACGAGGGGTTTAACAGGGCGGCTGTTTTCAGGTTGGAGAAACAGATGATCTTCACATCGCGTGGAATATCCAGGTCCAGTTCCCCGCATGCCTCGTAAGCGTTGAGGGCATATTGTTCTACCGCGGCAAAAATGCCGTCTGGCTTCTGATCCTGCAGCAGATCCCTGGTCAGTACCAAATCCCTTTTTTCATCGTTCACACAATTAATAACCAGCGCATCTTCTTCCCCCATACCCTGATCAGCAATGGCCTGCAGGTAACCCTTCATCCTGTTATTACCAATAGATATATTCGTAGACATGGCCAGGTGCGCCGGTCTTTTGCACCCCTGTTCAAACAGGTGCCTGGTGGCCAGATAGCTGCTTTCGTAATCATCGGTTGTAACCCGAACCGTATCAAATGTTTCGCAGACACGGTCAAAAAAAACGATGGGCAGGCCATTCTCTTCCAGCTTATGCAAATGAACGTAGTCGGTGGTGGTGCTTGATACCGATATCAGCACCCCGTCTACCCGGCCGCCATGGAGATATCGGGTAAGCGCCACTTCCTTCCGGTAATCCTCATGGGTTAGATAAATCAATACATGGTAATTCTTTTCCTGTGCAATTGATTCTATTCCATTAATGACGAGAGTAAAATAATTATTGGCTATTTCAGGTATGATAACGGCTATTGTCTTGCTTTTGTGTTTTCGCAAACTGCTGGCATAGGGATTGGGCTGGTAGCTCAGTTCGGTGGCAAGTGCAATCACTTTCTCTTTTGTCTCCTTACTAATGTCGTGGCTGTCGCGCAATGCTTTTGACACGGCAGAAATAGACAAATTAAGAATTTGAGCAAGTTTCTTGATGTTCACTGATTCCATATTGCAATGATAAGATTTCGAATACTACCCGAATGGTTTTCTGCTACTATTTTTGAATTCAGTCAACAGTCTATTTTCTGGGTTTTCCTGCCATTTTAACACTATTTATTTTTTATCCAATGCCAGCCAAGTATGCATTAACTATTCAATAATATGTAATTGTGAACATTTACTGGCAGGTACCCGTATAATGCCTGGAGCCGTTAAAAACAGCTCCCCACTACAGCGTTCATTCTCCGGAATTAGACGCTGTGTATTTAAAGTTTTGATATATTAGCGTTGGGCTCGGATCTACAACCCTAGCGGGAACGCAGCAGACAATGGTAATGTTGTCATACAAAATTCAGTCAATGGATAATAAGATAAAAAAAGTAATGGTTGCCGATGATGACCCGGCAATGCTTGATGCAATGAGAATGATGCTGGAATTTGAGGGTTACGAGGTATCCACCAGCGCGGATTGCGCTTCCATACTAAAGATGGAAGCCGTTCTGCCGGACCTGGTTTTGCTTGATATCCGGCTGTCGGGCATCGACGGACGGGATATCTGCCGGAGATTAAAACAGCATGAAAAAACAAATAAGATACCGGTTGTATTGGTTTCCGCGAGTAAAGACATTGAACATTCCGCGCGCGAGGCAGGTGCGGATGATTTTATAGCGAAACCGTTTGAAATGAACGAGCTCCTGCAAAAAATAGAAAAAATATTTGTTTGCCGCGCCACATAGGCTGAATCCGGCATTTTTTTAACCCGCTCTAAATTATTAGCACTGATGAATTCAATACACCTGCCGGTGGCCGGCTTTCCCGGTTGTTTTTTGCTTTCCTTTTCTATTGCACGTGGCCAGGAGGCCATTCCGGGTCAGTCCCTGCCAGACTGGAAACCAGGGTATCTCGACCTGCATCATATTAACACCGGCGGGGGAAATACCGCAGCGGCATAGGGTGTTCCGGAAGAAGGCAGACCCCCGCATAGACAAACTGACGACAAATACTGCCCAGGTTCTTTGAGCAATACCAGCATTCTTTATCAGTAAAATCTTTGTTCAAAAAAAAATACACCTTTTTTATTGGCAACAACGATGTCTGCCAGCCCGTCTTTGTTCATATCCTGCACAACCACCTGCAGACCCACACCGGAATTATTGTCGATAAGATGGGGTATCCATACGGGTGAAGACCCGGGTTTATATTCAAACCAATACAATACCGCCGGTTCAAAGGCTCCGGGATCTTTTCCATTGTGCGCAAAATAACGTTTGCCGGTAATCAGGTCAGGCTGTCCATCGGCGTTAATATCTGCCAGGGCCAGGCCATGGCTTTGTGAAAAGGATTTGAAGATGGTATGATGCTGCCAGGTGGCGTCGCCGTCTTTCCCGGTAATTTTTTCATGCCACCAGATACCATAGTTGTGCGCCGAAGCGCTTACCAAACGACTGACGCCTTTGCCATGAGTGTCCAGCGCATATATCTGTGAACAATCGGATCCCAGGTCCTGCGGGTGAAATTCCCAATTGGACTGCGTTGGGTCTGTAGGGCATTGCCACCAGCCCCTGGCAATGATCACATCCTTTCTTCCGTCTCCGTTCATATCGGCCCAACCCAGTCCGTGGGTATACCGATCGGTACCGGGTGCAGCGCCGCCCGCAATGACATGGCGCCGCCATACCGTGTCGCCTTTTTTGACAGGCGATTGCAGCCATATCATTTCTTTTGCCACCGGGTCGTTGCAAAGCAGATCCGGTCTTCCATCACTATTTATATCAACAAATGCCGGCGATTCATTACCTGCGTTATTGATGATAACATGTATCTTCCAATAACCCGGCTGGTTGCCGGGGTTTTCATACCATACCGCTTCTTCTCCCGGCAAACTAATGCGTATCTGGTCCATCCAGCCGTCCTGGTTCACATCAAGGCAAAAATTTAAAAAAGAATTGCTGTATTGAGTGGAGGGGTCATAGTGCCGGGGTGGCGCAATCCAATGTTGTTTCCAACCCGGTGCTTCAAACCAACAGGCGCCAGCAATAATATCCGGATTACCATCCCTGTTAAGATCAGCTACCGCTACGCCTTCAGAAATAAAATCCGGGCTGATGATATGTTTGATAAACCGGCTCTCTTTCACGGTTGTTGCGGGTTGCAGGGCAACGGCGGGCGGGCCGGGCATGCAAACCGCCAGCGGCGGCAGCAAGGCAAAAAAGTATAAAAGTGATCGGGTGGTTCGTTTCATTCAGTATTGTATAAAATGCCCTGAATTGACAGGCCTGCAACGAAAACGAATCTACACAAATTCATCCATTAAAATATGCTGACGCAGCATTCAGCCATTGGACATTATGCGTACCAGGCAACCCAATAATATTTTTGGTTTAAATCAAGATAGTGCGCTGCTTTTATAACCAGCACCCGTATATCTCACACCATTCATTTGCATACATTTTTATATTGATTTCATTGCTGAACCCCGAACCCCCTGCCGGAAGCAGTCGCCAATCTTTAAGTTGCTTCATCCATGTTTACAACCTTATTAGCTGTCTTAATGATTTCCGCAATGTATGTTTGGCCGGAACATGGTTAAAAATTTATATTTTTCGTACCTTCCGGATAATATCGCCAGATGAAACCGATCACATACCTTATAGTAGACGACCAGGAAATTGACCGGTTGACAATAGAAGCGCTTGCGGCTGCATTTCCCTTTCTTCAAAAAATTGCTACCTGCAGCCAGCCATTGGAAGCCCTGGAATTGATTGATAAAACAAAGCCCGATATCATTTTTGCCGATATTGAAATGCCAGGTATCAGCGGGCTTGAATTGGTACGCGCGGCGGGCAGCCAGGTGCCGGCACCAGTGTTTATTACCTCCCATCCTGAATTTGCCCTGGACAGTTATGAGCTGGACGCCTTTGATTACCTGTTAAAACCCGTGAACAAAGAACGATTTGAAAAATGTGCCAGCAGGTTGCTTGAATTTTTCCAGTTACGCGCAAACGCTTTTGCATTTGAGCAGGAACAGGAGTCGGACTATATCATGATCAAACAGGGACACGATACCCATCGGCTCCGGCTACAGGATATTCTTTACCTGGAAGCCATGAAAGACTATACCGCATTTGTTACCGCTACCCGGAAATACCTGGTGCTGGCAACCCTGGTCAGCATGCAGGAAAAACTTGCTGCCGGAAAATTTACGCGTATTCATCGTAGTTATATTGTAAATACCAGCCGGATAGATGCCTGGAAAGGAAATAAAGTGAGCATTGGTATACATGAATTGCCCGTTGGCAAGCTGTATAAAAATGTTTTAAACGAGATGCGCGGATTCTAAAAATCATACATGAAACCACCCCTATTGTTTTTTCTTGTTTTTATGACGAGCCTTGTAGTCATGGCACAGGAGCCGGACCTGTTGGCCATTAAAACAGACAAGGATAAAATAAGCGCGTGGATTGGCTATTGCGAATCTTTGCGGCTTAACAGTGGCCATGTGCAAAATAATTATGTGGTGCTTCAGCAGGCCGCATTCAGGGGGCTGGCCCTGGCAAAAAACAATGACCCGGAAGACAAATCAAAATTTCTTTTGTATGCAGCCCTTGGCTACTACTATCAATTGAAATTCGACAGCGCACAGCATTATTTTTACGAAAGCCTGTATGCAGCGCAGAAAGCAAACAGCGCCCGGCAGATAACCCGGGCCTGTGTGGCACTTATACCGGTCAATTTTCAATTACAGCAAACGGCGAAAGTGGAGGAATGCAAAAACATATTGCAATCCATCGCCGATACAACACATGAACCCGCCTTACTGAAAGACATATACTATGCCCTTGGCAGCTATTACCAGCAGAAATCCTATTATAGCACCGCCCAGGATTATTTTATTAAGAGTATTGAATTACGGGAAAAAGAGGTTGATACGACCACAGATATTAAAACAAAATTCGATTATGCCATCCAGTGCGACATGCTTTCAAAACTATACCTGAACACCCAACTGGTTGACAAAAGCCTGAACGCACTCCGGCAGGGCCAGCGGTTTGCCGCAGTATCACCCAATGTAAGTAACCGCCTGCTTAGCTCCTTTGTTGAAGCATTTACTACTTCGGGCAATATTGATTCGGCCCTGTTTTACAACAACCAGTTGGAAAAACAAACTGCCAGCATCCCCGTCTACCCTTCGGAGATCGTTTCATCAAGCCTCAATATTGCCATTTACTATATCGACCACCACCAGTATTCCCGGGCGCTTCCGTTTCTTACCCGTGGTGATTCCATCGCCGCACGCATCCAGGCGCCCCTGCTCACGTTTCAGACCCAAATGATTAAAGGAAGATACCTGGAAGAAACAGGCAAATATGATGAAGCGTTGTCTCTGCTGATGGAGGCGCTGCCCGTGTCAAGGCAGTTCAGTCGCGAACTTTATTCCAATATCTTAAAATACATCGCCCTGGCACAGAAAGGCAAAGGTAATACCGGCACAGCGCTGCAATACTATGAACAATATACTGCCCAGGCCGACACGTTGGTAAAGGAAAAATTATCGGCGAATTTTGCTGACCAGGAAACACGCTATGAAACCAACCAGAAGGAACAGCATATCACGTCGCTCAACAAAGAAAATTGTTTGCATATTTTAGAACTGCGGACCGCCTCCACAACAAAATTATTTCTGATACTGGGTCTTGTCGCCCTGGGCATTATTTCATTGCTTTTATATCTTATTTACCGCAATAAGGAAAAGCTAAATAAACTGCTGAATGTTCAAAACGACCGGCTGGAAACGCTGAATGCTCAACTAGCTGTTGCCAACGAAACAAAAGCAAAACTGTTTGGTATCATTGGACACGACCTGCGCTCTCCCGCCAGCCAGATTGTGCAATTGCTGCAATTACAAAAAGAACAGCCCGGGTTGCTATCCCAAGAAACAAGACTGCAGCACCAGGAAAGCCTGAAAGCTGCGTCGGAAAATGTATTGGAAACCATGGAAGACCTTTTACTGTGGAGTAAAAGCCAGATGCAACATTTTACACCGCAATTCAGGAAGACCAATATAGCCGACACCATTCAGAAGGAAATCCATTTCCTGCAACAACAGACAGCAGAAAAAAATATCGCCATGGCCAATCATACGGGAGAAGTTTGGTTCCAGGATAGCGATGAGAATTTTGTGTCTGTTATTGTCCGCAATCTCCTGCAGAACGCGGTAAAATACAGCGACCAAGGGAGCACTATTTCCATAGAAGCCAAGGATGACGGGATACAAATTTCCAACCAGGCCAGGCAACCGGATGCAGCAGCCCTTAACAGCCTGCTTCAAAACAAACAGGTGTCCAGCAAAACCACTGGTTTCGGTTTGCAGATTGCCAGCGACCTCGCCGCCTCCATTGGGGCAAAAATACTTTTTGAACGCAAAGATGAACACCATCTCACCGTTATATTGAGCTGGGCAAAATAATCTTGTCGCTACCGGACAGCCTCACAGCTATCAACAACCGGCTTACCTTGCATCTTCGGCGCCATAGCAATCGTTCGACGATTTTAAGCAGCCGTTAGTCGGGTTATTTGTCACAGACCCGTTTAACTTCTCATCTTTACCTGGAAAATCAATTGGGCTGTTATGGCCGGAACAAACAATAACAAATGGTTAAAATGGCTATTCTTTGGACTGGCAATAATATGTTTCTTGATGGCCCTTTTAATATCGCTTTACCACTACAAATAAACCGGCATTATATACACCGCCCATAACCCGTCATATCCATTTAACTAAAAAAATTGTATGAAACCCAGAACAGCCTGCATGGCCATGACAAGCGCCATCCTTCTAAGCACCATATTATCCCAGGCCCGGCCATTTGAGAACAATGCCAGCAGCCTAACACAAACTATTCTGCGTGCGGCTGACCCGGCAGATATTGCCGGTCAGTACACTGGTAGCTGGAGCAACACAACACAAATAAAATGGCCTCTTGCAGCGGCAAAATCCGATACCTCGCCCATAATAAGCATGCTTAACGCCCTGGTCAAAACAGTCAAAGATAACCCGAACGATACTTCTTCCGCGGATCTTACGATGAAGACCCTGGGCAACCTGATGGGTGGCGGCGGGGTTTCTGCAGCGGATTCCGCAGCAGCCATTAAAAGTTTTATGTCTGCAAAAGGAGGCAACGGCTTTTTTTACCAATACGCTACCAGCATTACCACCAAACAAAGTGGCACCACCGCAGATACCAGCAATAGATATTTTACCAGCAGCGGCGAAGGAAGAAGTGAAATGAACATACCTGCCATGATGGGTGTAAAAGGAGCCAATTCAATGATTATACTGGCACATGCCCACCAGCGTCATTATAGCCTCAATTTGGATCAGCACGACAAAACTTATTCGCTGAACGTAATTGACAGCACGCTGATTGCCCGTGGTAGATCAGATTACCGGGTTACCAAAATAGGCAATGAAACCGTGCAGGGCTACAATTGCATCCACGCCAGGCTGGTATCAACTTTTGGTTCCGGCAGGTTTTCATCGACCAGTACCATGGATATATGGACAAGCACCAACGTGCCAGGCTATGCACTTTTTAAAAGCTATACGACCAGCCAAAACATAACACCCGGCATGTTACAGGCGCTCGAACAGGCAGGTTGCAACGGCTTTTTTGTAAAAATGACCAACCAGGACAAAAATGTTTCAATGAACATGCAATTGATAAAAGCGCAGCAAATGAATTTGCCTGCCTCCCTATTCCGGATACCGGCTGGCTATACCTTATCAGACGAAAATATGATACAGCATATGATCGGAACAAAGAAATAAACAGACTGGAATGAAGATTGACATTTTTGATACCGTCATTCTTTGCCTGGTTTTGCTAACAATTGCCGGGTGTATGCAACAAGCGGCACCCCTAAAGCTGCTGCTAAATGGCAATGCGGAGATACTTGCCCAGGACAGCGTTTCCCGCGTTTGACTGAACGTACAGGGCCACTGGATTTCGTCGGAAGGCGATAGCGCAAG
>JBDTVE010000274.1:0-32313 GCA_040007355.1 Bacteroidota bacterium
GCAGGATAATTTTTGCATCCTGAATATATGGCTGGTCGCGCAAATGCCTTTCATTGTCGGCCAGCAGGTACGACAATACCCGATCTCCCTTTTTAAAAAAAAGATTGTTCCTGATAACATATTCCCTGGATTTATGATGAAAAGTATTGGCGAGTTTTGTAAACGTGTTTTTGAAATTGCGTGCGGTATCGGTTATCAGCGTACCAAAGTCGAGCCTTTGTATCTCAACATTCCGTATTACAAAATTTTCATACTCGTTAAACGACAGGTCGTTCCTAACCGGCACTATTTCCTGGTCAGACCTTGCCGTGTCGCCCACCAGGTTGCTGGCCAGTTTGCCCATCACGCCCTTCTGCCTTTTCAGAAAGCCTTCAATACCTTCACGGCGACCGCTTGTATCTTTCTGTGCCAGTACCGGCATTTGCTGGCAAATAACCACCAGCAGAAAGCAATATATCTTTAACACCTGTTTCCGCTGCATGCTCACGTAATCAATTTTTTGAAAGTAAGCTTTTTAACTGGTTTAATAACCTCCAGATACGCCCCACCGAACTGTGTATAAAGGGAACAGGTTGGTTAGGGCCTGAATCCTGTTGCCAGTCGGGGTTTGCCAGACAAATGAGTTTTTTGCCAGAGGCCGGTGATTTAAAATTAAGGCGCCCCGGTACAAATTAAACGGGTTAGCACCGGCATAATGTTCTGACAGTTCCAGTACCGTTTTTGAATCAAAATAAAATAAAAATAACGCGTTTTTAACTATCCCCGCACATCGCGTTTATCCTTTTTTATTGCCCTTAACATTTCGGTGAAGTTCATTTTTTTTGCCAGGGAGGATACCGCCTGAGCAATCCGTCTTGTTTTGGTGGTGGTGGTTTTGCCGCTGTCTATCCACTTGCTAAAATAATGCTGCCAGGAAGGAGGCATCGTTTTATAAAAAGCAAGTGCTCCGGGTTCATCAGCAAGGCACTCCATCAGCTCTTTATTTAGTACCATGGAACTATTATCGGCCTGTAATTGTAGTGTCAATAGGTCGCCTTTGCGTTTGCCTGTTCCTTTGCGCATACCGGCATTAATGGCCATAATAAAATCACCACCACCCATGGGCAGCAGGGCAACCGCTTTGATAACATAACTATCCAGCCGGCCTTTAACCCTGAATGATTTCTTATTGCCCGGTTTCAGCTCTTCCGCTATTTTTTGAGGGATGGTGATGTAGCTCCAGCCGGTCTTTTCTCCCTGCTGGGCAAACTGGCAGATGGTTGCGGTAAACTGAAGCATGATTAAGACAGTATTTTCAATAACATTAAAAAAAACTGCCGGAAGCTTCTAGTTCTACCGGGCAGGTGTACCGGCAAATATGATAAAAATACCGTTTACCGGCAAAAAATACTATCAGTTGTTAGTTGATAGAACAAGTTCCTTACTTTTGAACAACCTAAAAAAACCCGGACATGCATTTTCAACTCAGTGAAGAACACCAGATGATACGGCAGGCGGCACGAGATTTTGCACAGCAGGACTGCCTGCCCGGTGTTATTGAGCGTGATGAATTACAGCGGTTCCCGAAAGAACAGGTAGTAAAACTGGCGGAACTCGGTTTCATGGGAATGATGGTGAACCCGGCCTATGGTGGCGGCGGCATGGACACCATCAGCTATGTACTGGCGATGGAAGAGATCAGTAAGATAGATGCCAGCGTAAGTGTTTGCATGAGCGTAAACAACAGCCTTGTATGCTGGGGATTGGAAACCTTTGGCACGGAAGAACAAAAGCAACAATATTTAACCCCGCTGGCCCAGGGGCGTAAAGACGGTGAATTGTATATCGGCGCTTTCCTACTGAGCGAACCGGAAGCCGGCAGCGACGCTACTTCACAAAAAACCACGGCGGAAGACAAGGGGGATTATTATTTACTGAACGGAATCAAAAACTGGATCACCAACGGTCATTCCGCTTCTGTTTACCTGGTAATGGCGCAAACAGACGCAGCAAAAGGAAGTCATGGCATCAATGCCTTTATTGTAGAAAAAAACTGGTCTGGCGTAATAGTGGGCGCAAAGGAAAATAAGCTGGGGATACGTGGCAGCGATACGCATAGCATTCTGTTCACGGATGTAATAGTGCCCAAGGAAAACAGGATTGGGGCGGATGGATTTGGCTTTTCTTTTGCCATGAAAACACTGAGCGGTGGCCGTATTGGCATTGCCAGCCAGGCCCTGGGAATTTCCAGCGGTGCCTATGAACTGGCGCTCAGCTACGCAAAGGAACGCAAAGCCTTTGGAAAGGAGATCATGCTGCACCAGTCTATACAGTTTAAACTGGCGGAGATGTCTACCCGCATAGCTGCTTCCCGGTTATTGTGCTTAAAAGCAGCCTACGAAAAAGACCAGAACACCGACTACGCTATCAGCTCTTCCATGGCAAAAGTATTTGCATCAGAAACCGCCATGTGGGTAACCGTAGAAGCCGTGCAGGTGCATGGTGGGTATGGCTATGTAAAAGAATACCATGTAGAGCGCCTGATGCGCGATGCCAAGATTACCCAGATCTATGAGGGCACCAGTGAAGTACAGCGCATCGTGATCAGTCGCAGCCTGTTGAAATGATAGGCCAGCCGCCAATACGGTATTAATCCAGGATTGTATTTAATTTCGCGCTATTCAATCCATGCAAGTAATGGCAATAGACAAAGAAGCATACAAAAAAATACTCCTCGAACTGGGAGAAAACACAACCCTGGTAGCCGTCTCCAAAACCAAGCCCGTGGAGGATATACTTGAACTGTACCACTTGGGCCAACGAGATTTTGGCGAAAACTACACACAGGAACTGGTAGAAAAACAAGCCCGGCTGCCCGCCGATATACGCTGGCATTTTATAGGTCATCTTCAAAGCAATAAGGTTAAACAAATTTTGCCTTTTATATACCTGGTACAGGGAGTGGACAGCCTCCGACTTCTGCAGGAGATAAACAAACAGGCAGCCAAAATAAACAAAACAGCCGCTGTGCTGCTGCAAGTACACATTGCAAGAGAAGAAACAAAATTCGGGCTGGATGAAAAAGAGCTGGAAGATATATTCAGTGAAAACCAGCTGGCCACTCTGCAGCATGTCTCCATTGCGGGCCTGATGGGCTTGGCTTCTTTTACAGATAATGCCGATCTTTTGAAAAAAGAGTTCGGTCATTTGAAATCGCTTTTCGATCAATACGCGCGGCACCCTAGATCCCGTTCTCCATTCCGTTTTCTTTCTATGGGTATGAGCAGTGATTATACTGTGGCGCTGGCAAATGGCAGCAATATGGTACGTATTGGCAGCCGCTTGTTTGGAAAAAGAGACCGGCACTAACGGTGCTAAATAACCGTGGGGATGAAAGCCATATTTAACCATATATGAATCTATATTAACAAAGCCGCCCGTAACATGATATGTCAGCAACCCGTATCCAACATTCCCTATTAACAAAACTACCAGTAACTGTCCGGCTTTTACCGGTATCTGCTCACCGTTCCCCTTCCTGCCGTTGATAACTGCCGGTTTTGCCCAGGAAGTAGGGTACAGTACAGCTTTGATAAAACCCTTTTCTTTTGACTGCTTTTAAAAACCCATCCTAAAAGCCAAAGCGCTGCTGGAGAACGCACAGAAAACAGCATCGGCGATAACAAGTTCGGATCGGGACACAAACTATTTTTACCTTAAAACAAATAATAAGCTGGTAAAACTGCTGCACGATGAAGAATTGTTTGTGGGACTCTGCAAAACGATGTGGCGGTTTACACAACGGGAGAAAAATATGTTAGTTATTTAACCATCAAAAGCGTGGAGTACCAGTTGTCCGCCGCAGGTTTTATAAAAGTGTATAAGTCGTATACCTGGTAGCAGCCGGTAAGGTTGAGACCATTGAAGGCAATGAAATGAAGATAGCTCAACACCGTATACCCATTAGCCGGAACATGAAAGAGGAAGTGCTGGAAAAGATCCTGCAGAATCGGTTATTAAAGCGTTAAGCCGGTAGAATTATTCCCGCGTCATCGTTTGAATTTTTCCATCGGGGGAAGCTATAATGATGCAGGCGGCCATTCCTATAAACAGGCCATTCTCCACTACGCCCGGGATTGTATTCAGCATCATCGCCAGCTGAGTGGCGTCCGTTATCTGTCCAAAATGGCAATCAAGAATAAAATGACCATGGTCGGTAAGAAATGGTTCGCCATCTTTCATCCGTAGCACGGCCGGGATCTTATACGCAGTCTGTATATGTTTCTGCGCCTGCTTCCAGCCATAAGGAATAACTTCTACTGGTAATGGAAACACGCCCAGTTGTTTTACCTGTTTACTGCTATCAGCTATTATCACCAACTTACCGGAGGCGGCGGCAACCATCTTTTCCTGCAGCAGGGCGCCGCCCCCACCCTTGATAAGCCGGAGTTGCGGGTCGGCTTCATCGGCACCGTCTATTGTTATATCAATCCTGTCAACATCATTTAATTCAAGCAGGGGTATGCCCAATTGTGTTGCCAGCAGGCTGGTTGCCCGGGAGGTGGGCACGCAGTTACAGTCAAAACCCTGTTTTACCCGGTCTGCCAGTTCCCGGATAAACCAGTAGACAGTAGACCCCGTGCCAATGCCAACGGTCATGTGTGGTTGCAGTTGGCTGAAAGCATGCATGGCGGCCAGTTTTTTTGTTTCCTCTTTTGTAAGCATCGGTGGTTGGTTGTTGATGTACTGCTTTTATTGTATGCTAAACATTTCCAGGGGAGAAGGGGCGTGCCGCCCGGCGGGGGGTGGTGGCGGCGGTTGGTTGCGCGTTTGATTGGTTCCGGGGCCATCGGGCATGGGCGGTGTTTTTGGACCCGCCCCGCCAAAAACATAAATCTTGTTGTTTAGTACCGCCGCACTGGTTCCATTCCTGGCTTCATTCAAATCGGCAATCTTTTTCCAGCCTTCGTTGTCTGACGGGTCAAACCGGAACACATCTGCCCGGGGCCGGTTAGCCGCTGTATCCGTAGCACGTTCTCCACCCATATAATATAATTGATCATGCAGGTTTACCATTGCGCCTCCCCCGCTGCCCAGCGGCAGTTTTGCGGTAAGCGTAGACCAGCGGCCGGTTGCAAAATCATAGCAATCCGTTTCAAGAACCGTCTTACCAAAAAACGACATAAAATTGCCCGGCTCATGATAACTGGTATTGCGCCCGCCCACAACGTACAATTTATCTTTGACCACGGCAGCCGTGCAATGGTCGCGGATATGCGGCGCATCGGGTAAAACCTTCCAGCGTCCCGTCTGTGGATCATATTCATCAAACATATTGGTGGTACCGGTTGAATGTCCATGTTGTATACCCGCTACCAGGTAAAGCTTTCCGTTGTACAGCGCCGCACCCGCAGCGGCCCGTCTTCTGTCTTCCGGCAGGTGCCCGCCCTGCAGCCAGCTGTCCTTATCGGTATCATAGATATACACAGTTTTAAGATTGGGTTGGTTGGGATACACGCCGGCCGTAAAAGCTTCCAGCACATATATTTTATGCTGATAACTTACCGGCTGAAAATGGTTCATATCAACCGGCACGGCCGCTCTGGCGCTCCAGCTAAGCGTAGCCGGGTCAAAGGACTGGGTTGACAAAGCGCCACCGCCCAAAAGATATAATTTGCCATTGCAGGATGCCATCCCGCATTCTCCGCGGTTTGGAATTTCATTTTTTGTTTGAACGATTCGCCACTGGCCATCGCCGTTTTTCAATGTAACCGAAGAGAGTAAAAAAAGAATTGGCAGGCCAGCATTATGCAGGATATTTTTCATGATTGCCAGGTTAATTACAATTTCAATCTGAAGTTACGATGTTTTAAAAGCATTGAGCATATTTGAGACTGGCCCGTTTTTTTAGCGGGTACGTATCAGTGGATGCATACCGGATCGGCGCACCGTAATATTATGGAATCATATAGCGGGTAAGCAAGAACGGCAGTATCAAAGGTGCATCAGCAACCTGGCTGGCGCTGGCAGTTCAATATAAAGATGCTGCATTCCTGGCTTTTAGCGTTGACCCTGAAAAAAACCCCGGAACCATCCGAATCAGACTAAGAATTATTTGTCTTATTTTTATGCCATGGCATTTATAGATTATTACGCGGTATTGGGCGTTCCCAAAAACGCTTCCACAGACGACATAAAAAAAGCCTACCGAAAACTGGCCCGCAAACACCACCCGGACCTAAACCCCCATGATGCTGCGGCGAATAAAAAATTCCAGGAATTAAATGAGGCCAATGAAGTGCTGAGCGACCCGGAAAAAAGGAAAAAGTACGACCAATATGGTAAAGACTGGCAACAGGCAGAACAGTTTGAACAGGCCAGACAGCAATCCGGCGGCAACCATCGTTCTCATAGCAATGGCGGACAGGCAGGCGGGTATGAAGACGAGGATTTTTCTTCCTTTTTCTCATCTATGTTTGGTAACCAGGGTGGCGGACGACAGGCAAAATTCCGGGGACAGGATTATCATGCGGAACTGAAACTGAGCCTTCGGGATTCCTATGCCAAACACCAGCAGACACTGACCGTTAATGGCAAAAACGTACGCATTACCATTCCAGCAGGCGTGGAAAACGGTCAGGTAATAAAATTAAAGGGATATGGCGCACCGGGCACCAATGGCGGGCCGGCAGGAGATTTGTATATTACTTTTATAATAGAAAACGAAGCATCCCTCAAACGGGCAGGAAGTGATCTGTATATGACGATAGAGATTGATTTATATACGGCAGTACTTGGCGGTGAAACCACCATTGATACACTAAGCGGTAAACTAAAATTAAAAGTGGCGCCCGGCACCCAACACGGCACTCAGGTCAGGTTAAAGGGGAAAGGATTTCCGGTATATAAAACCGAAGGCCAGTTTGGAGACCTGTTTGTCGTCTTTCAAGTAAAATTACCCGTTCAACTAACTGAAAAACAAAAAGAACTTTTTACCCAACTGGCCGCTCTGAAATAACCACGCATATGGAAAACAATGAATTGATACCGGTCTATCATTTCTGTGTAACCCACAGCATAGAATTGTCTTTTATAGACGAATTACAACAATATGGCCTGGTGGAAATTACCACCATCGCAAACCAGACCTATTTTAAGGAAAGCCAGTTAGACGCGGTGGAAAAATTTATGCGGCTCCATTATGAACTGGATATCAATTTTGAAGGGATAGAAGCCATCAGCCGCCTGCTTGAAAAGCTGGAAGACATAAAGACCCGCAATATCCAATTACAAAACAGACTGCGCCTCTATGAAAACAATAGCAGCACCTGATATGGAAGACCATCACGGACATACCCATCACCACCATGCCATTGCGATTACGCATGTAAACAGGGCGTTTATTGTTGGCATCGTACTTAATTTTCTTTTTGTATTGGTTGAAGTGGCTGCAGGTCTGTTTACCCATTCACTTTCGTTGCTTTCTGATGCGGGCCATAACCTGGCCGATGTGGGCGCGCTGGCGCTTTCGCTGCTGGCGTTTAAACTGCTTAAAGTAAAATCAAACAAGGCGTTTACCTATGGCTACCGCAAAACTTCCATCCTGGTGGCATTGTTCAATTCTATGGTGCTGGTGCTTTCCATTGGAGCCATCGTGTATGAGGCCATACACCGTTTTTTACGGCCCGAACCCGTACAGGGTACCATCATTGCCATCGTTGCCGGCATCGGCATTATTATAAACGCCGCCACCGCCCTTCTTTTTTTGCGCGACAAGGAAAAAGATATGAATATCAAAAGCGCATACCTGCACCTGATGAGCGATGCCCTGGTGTCTGCAGCCCTGGTGGTTGGCGGTATTATTATCGTATACACCCATTGGTTCTGGATAGACAGCTTTCTGAGTATCGTAGTGGCTCTTATAATCCTGATCAGCACCTGGCGTCTGTTAAAAGACAACCTGCGTTTATCACTGGATGGGGTACCCGCAACCATCAGCCTGGATGAAGTGAAGGCAACGGCCCTGAAGATAAAAGGCGTAAAAGATTTTCACCATGTGCATATATGGGCCATCAGCACTACGGAGAATGCACTCACCGCCCACCTGGTGCTTTCCGTGCATGCCGGTATTGAAGAGGAAAAACAAATAAAAAACGTCCTCAAACACCAACTGCTGCACAAAAATATTCAACATATTACACTGGAAACCGAAAGGGAGAATGAAAACTGTGAGGCCACAAGCTGCGAGCGTATCTGACTATCGTATGATGACCGTTCCCACCTGTTGCATCAAACTTCTTTCCATCTGCTTCAGGTGCTGGTGGGTCTGAATCAGCATTAGCTGTTCTTCGGAGCTATGCGGCTGTTGTAAATCAAGCTGGTTCTGTTCTATCATCCGCCTGATCTTGCGAATTTTAAGATAGTTTAGCGTAGATCGTACTTCTTCCTTATATAATTCCTCCCGGCTGGGCACCGGCATTTCAAACTCTGATTTCCATTTATCGCTTAATTCATACTGCACATCCATTATAGATACAACCAGGGCGCTTAACTGTTGGTCTTCGTGGTACAGAAAATCCCGCGCCGTGGGTTCCAGTTTCTGATCGTACCAGGTTTTATAGGTATGTATGATGCGCAGTAATTGTTTGTTATCAAACAGGTCTTCATCTATCATTTCTTCAAAAAGAAAATCAGCCACCCGTTTTTCGTCATCCCATTCCTTTATACCGAATTCCACCAGCGAGCGCACCACGGCCCTTTCGTGCAACTCATCTTTAAACAAGAGGTTGAATGAATCATCTTCTGTTGAATCGGGCACCGTGGATTCCGCGGATTCATTAAAGCCGGTTTGCGCCGTGGTCTGCCGGTATTCGGCCTTCCCTATCCGCTCGCGTATAAACTTATTTACAAGGGTATTCAGCCCCGTCTCGTCAATTCTCAGTAGTTGGGAGCACTGGCGTATATAGTCCTGTTGTTTGGTAAAATCTTCGGCTTTGTTGATTTTAGAAATGGTCTCTGCTATCTGGTTTACCACCATGGCCTTTTTATTGCTATCGGCGCCTGCATCCTGTAATGCAATTTCCAGCTGGAAAAGAACAAAGTCTTTTTTATTTTTTTCAACAAATTCTTTGAACGCCAGCGGGCCAATCTTATTTACATAGCTGTCGGGGTCCTCGTTGCCGGGTATCAATACCAGTTTTACATTCAACCCTTCTTCAAGAGCCAGGTCAAGTCCGCGCAGGGCGGCTTTTATACCAGCCGAATCACCGTCGTAGATAATCGTAAGGTTATTGGTATATTTTTTTACCAGTCGTAATTGGTCGGGTGTTAAAGAAGTGCCACCGCTGGCCACTACATTTTCTACCCCCGCCTGGTGCAGCGATACCACATCGGTATAGCCTTCCACCAGCAGGCACTCGTTGTTTTTGTCGATGGCCTGCCGGGCAAAATAAGTGCCGTAAAGAATTTTACTTTTTATATACAGTTCATTCTCGGGGGTATTGATATATTTGGGTGCTTTATCATTATTTTTTATTATCCTGGCCCCGAACCCAATTATTTTGCCGCTGTTGTTGTGTACCGGGAAGATTATCCTGCCCCGGTAATTGTCCTGTAACTCTTCATTGCGCATCGCAGCCAGGCCGCTTCTTACCAGGTATTCCGGGTTAAACTGGTTGGCCAGCGCCCGGGTCACAAATGCCTTCCTGTCTTCCGGCGAATAGCCGATCTGAAACTTCCGGATGGTGTCTTCCCGGAAACCGCGGTGTTTCAGGTAACTCAGCGCAATATCCTGGCCTTCTTCGGTGACAAACAACTTCTCTTCAAAAAATTTTTGTGCAAAACTGTTAATGATATGCAGGCTTTCTGCTACCTGTTGACGGGCTTTCACCTCCGGGCTCATTTCGGTTTCCTCTACCTCAACATTGTACTTATTGGCGAGCCAGCGCAAGGCTTCAACATAGCTGTACTTCTCGTGTTCCATTAAAAAGCTGATGGAATTGCCGCTGCGGCCGCACCCAAAACATTTGTAGATCTCTTTTGCCGGGCTTACCGTAAATGATGGTGATTTTTCATTGTGAAACGGACAAAGCCCCAGGTAATTGGCACCCCGTTTTTTTAACTTGATAAAACCTCCTACTATCTCTACGATATCAATACGGCTGAGTACCTGCTGTATACTGTTCTGACTAATCATGGTAAAGATGAACTCCTGGTGATGAGCGCTGAGGGAGAGACCCGGGTGGGAACTATTCTAACAACCAACCTTTCAACTTAAAAACACCGTTATCCATTAAAAATGGTTTAATAAAATATCTATTCTTCGTCCTCTTCATAATACGCATCCTGACTGTTATTGAAAATAGCCTCCCATTCCTTTACCTTCTCATCACTCAGCAATTCAATAATATCATGAATGGAATCTGTTTTTTTCTTCCATTCCTGCACTTCTATTTCCTCGTATTTTGATACAAATACGCACTGGTCAGACTCAAAATTTATTTTAATAAGACTGATGCCTGCATCTTCCTTTTCCTGCACCAGGTAATAGCATCCTGCTTCCATTAACGAATATGAATACATACATCACAATTTTAAACTTTTACGAAATGCTAATGGGGTAGTAAGTTAAGAATTATGTGTAATTGCAGTTTAACAACACTGTAAATTAAAGAGTAAATCCTTTAAAAAATGAAAGACTGCGGTCTAAAATTACATTTTTCGACTTATTAAAAAGGGCTGGGTGGAGAATTTTACCGAATTTCACAATAATTTAATACAAATAACTAATTGTCAGCCACTTATAAATTTAAGACAAGTAACTGGCTAAATAATTATTATGTGTTTACTTTTTAATAATAATACCTATAAAGCCGTATTTTTACATGGTTGTTTAGAACTTAAATAGCAGTAAGCGAACACATTAGATTTTAACTTATTTGGATTTTATTTAGCATGACGCGTAGTTCCAGACAAAAAATAACTCTTATTGGTAAAGCTTTTCGGGACGGTTGATCTTGCCAAATATACACTTCAAACCACTTTATGGGAGTTCAGTTAACAAGAAGGGATTTTATTTCCGGTTCCCTGATCAAAAAAGTCGCTACCACCGCAGGTGTTGATCCCGGTTCTGACGACCCTTTTTTTAAGAAATATGCAAACCGGGAAATGCCTTTCTCCGCAGTGCGTACGGAATCAGGGCTGAATCCTTACGGCGGTACCTGGTCAGATGCAGAAACGCTGCATCTTTTAAGACGCACCTGTTTTGGCACCAATAAAGCAAGTGTTGAGGCTATCAGAGCAATGAGCCCCGCAGCTGCGGTTAATTTTCTTATCGATAACCCGCAATACCCCGCTTCATCTCCGCTAAATGTATATGAGAACGAGTACCATGATCTCCAGGGCTGCCCCTTTGGAATTTCCTGGATAGAATGGGCCGGATCAAATGATTCGGATGCCATGCTAAATGCGTTTCGCATCAAACACAGCTTCAAACAATGGTGGCTGGGGCAATTGATCAACCAGCAAAACCATATTCTTGAAAAGATAAGCTTGTTCTGGGCCAATCATTTCAGCACCCAGACAGAAGATTTTAATTTTCCAAAAGCCATCTGGAAACATTATAAAAAGATCCGCGAAGGCAGCCTGGGCAATTTCAGAACCCTTTTAAAGGAAATCACCATCGACCCGCATATGCTGGTATTCCTCAATGGCAACCTGAACAGCGCCTCCGCCCCGGATGAAAATTATGCCCGTGAACTACAGGAATTGTTCACCGTTGGCAAGGGACCGGCATCTGCCTATACCGAAGACGACGTAAAACAGGCCGCCAAAATATTAACCGGCTGGCGCAGGCAGGAACAGGCAGACGGTTTTTATACAACCGTTTTTGACGACAACGAACATGATTCCACCGATAAACAGTTTTCTTCTTTTTATAATAATACACTGGTGGGGGGAAAGTCAGGTCAGAACGGGCAAACAGAAACAGATGCGTTGCTAGATATGATCCTGGCAACAGACGAAGCCGCCAAATACATCTGTCGTTGCCTGTATCGCTGGTTTGTTTATTATGTTATTGACGACGCTGCCGAACAAAATGTAATTGCACCGCTGGCAGAAATTTTTCGCTCCAATAATTATGAGATTGTTCCCGTTCTAAAAGCACTTTTTACCAGCGAACATTTCTTTGACCCGGTAAACAGGGGCTGCATTATTAAAAGCCCGGTTGACTATTACATTGGCTTTTGCCGCGAATTCCAGCTTGATCTGGAAACCAATTATGTGGATGTTATCTACAGCCAGTGGGATCATTTTTGGGCCATGTGTAATGAGTCAGGGCAAAACCCCGGCGATCCACCCAGTGTTGCGGGCTGGCACGCGTATTACCAGGAACCGGTTTTTTATGAAGCCTGGATCAACAGTGACACCGTTCAGAAAAGAGCAAGGGTAATGGGTCTTTATACCAGCACCGGTTACCCCATTGGAGGAACTCTTATCAAATCAAACGCCATCAGGTTTACCAATCAGTTTGAACACCCGGAAGACCCCAATGAGGTAGTTGCCAATTTTTGCAAATACCTGTTGCCACAACCATTAACGATTGCTCAAACCACCTATCTGAAGCAATCTTTCCTGCTGACCGGGCAGATAAACGACAATTACTGGACAAAAGCCTGGAATGATTATATAGCCGACCCTACCGACCCTGTGACGGAAGGAACCATAGGCGGCAGGCTGGACAAACTAATCAACTATATTACCAACATGGAAGAATACCAGTTATATTAATTTCTTCTCCATTCATTTAACTGACGTACATGAAACGCAGCGATTTTCTGAAACTGAGCCCGGCCCTGTCCTTACCTTTTATGCTAAATGGGCTTTCCTTAACGGCGGCCGCGCACAACCCGTTGCTTCATCTTTTAAGCGCGCAAACAGCGGAAAACGGAAAAGTGCTGGTGCTGATCCAACTGAGTGGTGGAAACGACGGGCTAAATACTTTAATACCCCTGGATCAGTATTCCAATCTTGTAAAAGCACGAAATAATATTCTAATACCAGAAAACCGGGTGCTTGGTTTGAAGGGTGTTCCGGAAACAGGTTTGCATCCTTCCATGACAGATATGCAAGGCATGTACAATAACGGACTGATGAATATTGTGCAGGCAGCCAGCTACCCCAACCCAAGCTTTTCTCATTTCCGTGCTACGGATATCTGGCTAACAGGTTCCGATACCAATACGTTTCTGAACACCGGCTGGCTGGGCAGATCACTTGAATCGGTATATACCGGCTATCCCGTCAATTATCCCAATACAGACATGCCAGACCCACTGGCTATCCAGATCGGTTCTCAGGCTTCTCTTGTTACCCAATGCACCACAATCAACCCCACCGTTACGGTTAGCAACCCGGCTTCTTTTTATGAACTGATAAACGGCATTACCGATACCATCCCCGACACACCCTACGGCCACGAACTTACTTTTATCCGCCTGATAAAAACCCAAACGGAAAAATACACGAGCGTTATAAAAAACGCCTTTAATCGAACCTCGGATAATACGATCCCCTACCCGCAGAACAATATGCTGGCCGACCAGTTAAAGATTGTTGCCAGGTTAATTAAAGGCGAACTTAAAACACCGGTCTACGTTGTTAATCACCCTGCAAGTTTTGATACACACGCAAGCCAGGTGGATAGCACTGATACCACTACCGGCGCCCATGCAACTTTGCTGGCTTCCCTTACTGCGGCTGTAAACGCTTTTCAGCAGGATTTAATTAATATGAAGGTGAACGATCGCGTGACATCCATGACCATTACCGAGTTTGGAAGACGAATAAAATCAAACGATAGCCTGGGCACAGATCATGGTGCAGCCACACCCATTTTTTTCTTTGGTACCGGGCTTAATCCCGTAATCATTGGCAATAATCCGCATATACCGGATAATATTAGCTCCAGCGACCAGGTAAACATGCAATACGATTTCAGGGCGGTGTATTATTCTGTACTAAAAGACTGGTTTTTATTAACCGATGAACAACTGGGCGGTGTATTGCCCGATGCATATACAACGCTGCCCATTTTCAGACAAACCGCATTGCCGGTTAAATTATTGTCGTTTACCGGTAACTGGTTGAATGATGCTGTTAACCTGGAATGGCAAACGGACCAGGAATCCGGCATTGATCATTACGAAGTACAGCGTTCGGGGGACGGAACCAGCTTTGTAAAAATAGGCGCCCTAAGCGCGCTCAATACTTCCACCCGCAATGCCTACAAATTTACAGATCGACACTTAACCCAATCACGTTATTTTTACCGAATCCGGATTGTTGAGAAATCCGGCACTACCGCATTTTCTTCTGTGTTGTTGTTAAAAACCAACCAGGCTTCCGCAGGTATCCGAATAAAAATTTATCCCAATCCGGCCACCGACCGGTTTACCATCCTGTCCGAAAATAAAATAACGGGCACGGTAACAGCCACCCTAAGCGATCTTAACGGAAAAGAAATATGGAAACAGGAACAGGAGGTAGCTGGCTTGTATAATTTCAGTTTCACTTTTACCGGTAAAAAACCGGTTGCCGGTCTCTATGTAGTAAAGCTGCATACGAAAAACGAAGAAGCTACGGCCAGGATCCTGATACAATAGCCGGTTCCCTGATTGTTGGAGAAACCAGGCGCCGCATTAACTATTAACCATCTTTCCTTCGCTTAATTTCAGGTAATGACTGATACAAGCAGGCAGATCGCTGGTATAATGAGTTACATAAATCAGGGTAGTTTTAAAGGAACGACAGACCTCATTAACCAATTCTTTAAAATAGGCCGTTTGTGTTTCATCAAGCCCCTGGGTTGGTTCATCCAGGATCAGCAAGGGCGGATTTTTTACAAGTGCCCTGGCCAGTAAGGCCATGCGTTGCTGACTGGCAGATAACTGGAAGACCCGTTTTTGTTTGAACTCCGTCAGATTCATTAATCGCATCCAGCGCACAACTTTTTCTTCCTGGGCAGCGCACAGGTTCCGGAATAAACCAATGGTATCAAACAAACCGGAAGCGATTACTTCAAAACAGGTAGCATGTTGTTCAAAATAAAGATGAAGTTCCGGCGAAACAAAACCTATTTTTCCTTTTATGTCCCAAATGCTTTCACCTGTTCCACGGCGTTTATCAAACAGTATTATTTTATTGGCGTAGGCCTGCGGGTTGTCTGCTGTGATAAGACTTAGCAAGGTGGATTTGCCTGAACCATTTGGACCCGAGAGGTTCCAGCATTCCCCTTTCTTTACCTGCCAGCTAATATCATCCAACACTATTTTTTCTCCATATTGAACATAAACCCGCTCCATCTTTACGGCATATTCAAAATCGGCTTCTGCCGGCTGTTGAAGTTGCAAGCATAAATCTAGGGTATTGGTACGCAGCGCTGTATTTTGTTCAACTTGCTGTTGTACATACAATCTTTTTTCCTGTGCAGTCACCAGCTTTCCTTTTTCAAGAACCGCTACATGGGTAATACAGGCCGGCAATTCGGTTGAACTGGTAATAAGTACTAGCTGTATACCATTTGAACAAATCTTGTCAAAAACCTGGTGAAGGGTTTTTCTTCCCTCAGTGTCCAGGCCAAGAAAGGGATTGTCCAGGATCAGCAGGCCCGGGTTGGCCAGCAAGGCTTTGGCCAGTTGGAGACGTTTGTTTTCCCCATTCGACAGTTGCAACAATGGCTTTGGCATCAGGGAATCAAGATGTAAAAGCCCGATCCGGCTATCCGCTGCTGCTGAAACGCCCAGCGCATCCGCAACCGTATTACTGTCGTCTGCTTCCGAAGCATTAAAACGTTGCTGGTAATAAAAGCTGCTGGTATTGCGGAGGTTTTTAAAATGATGCTGCTGCTCTACCAGTTCTACCCGGCTGTTTTCTATTCCTGTTTGCCACTGTAGTTCTCCCCGGTAAAACAGCTTACCTGCCAGCACATGTGCCAGGGTTGTTTTCCCGCTGCCCGAATGCCCGATAATGGCCCATTGTTCACCGGTATGAATGGTAAGATCGATGTTTTCAAGCAACGCATTGCCACCGGTTTGCACAGATACTTGCCGGAGGGCAACCAGCACACCCCTCAACTGTCCCATTTTTTCCATTAGCCGATATTGCGGGTCTACAATAAAAAAGCTCCTGTTAAAGAAGCTTCAAAAAGTGACTCCGCAGAGGCTCGAACTCTGGACCCGCTGATTAAGAGTCAGCTGCTCTACCAACTGAGCTACGAAGTCTGGTAAGATAAATTACCGGGCTGCAAATATAAAGCACTAATCCATGCTAACTAAAACTAATTGGGTCGAATTTTACAAAAAAAAGGCAGCGCCGTTTACTGCGCTGCTCCCTATTCCCATTGTGTTTATTGACTAAATATAATGGCCGAATACTATTGACCCAGTTTAATCTCTCCAACATTGGTAGGCTGGCCGTCTGCCACCACCACATTGTCTTTGGCGGTATTCTTATAGGGCGGTTTGGCCTCAATGATCAGCCGGTAAGTACCTGGTTTTACATTTACAATTTCAAAACTACCGCTTTGTATAACGCCTTTTAAGGTATCGCTGCTAGATAAAGCCCATGCCTTGGTAGCACCGTCTGCAGGAATGACCGTGCCCCTGATGGAACCGGTATCAATACTCCTGAATGCAAATAAACCGGCTGTGGCTATGCCTACTACAAGAAGACCTGCTTTAAATATTTTCATAACTAATAATTTAAAAGAATTTAATAATAAATGATCTGCTTGTTTTTAAAAGGTGGATAGTTGCCGCTGCAGCCATCACTTGAAAATCAAGTACTATGCCATAAAGCCTCCGACTCCTCAAGCGCGAATTGTACGAAATAAGGAGCGGTCTTAATTTTCGTCCGACATTTTGTATAATTATTTCCCCTTTTTCCGTTAGAACTTTTTGTTTTCCACAACCGTGTATAACTCTGTTAAAAGTGCAGCCCGGTCGTTTCGTTATATTTGCCTGCACGGTTTTTACTAAAAGTTTTAGTGAATTGTATATTTTTTCAGGCTGAAATCAAAAAAATGCCTTTATAATTGTGAACTGAAAATTATGGCAGAGAAAGATAAAAACCTGTTTGACTATACTGAAGAAAGTATAAAAAGCCTCGATTGGAAAGAACATATCCGTCTGCGGCCCGGCATGTATATCGGCAAACTGGGTGATGGCAGCAGCCCGGATGATGGCATTTATGTAATGCTAAAAGAAGTGCTGGATAATTGCATTGACGAGCATACCATGGGCTATGGCAAACACATTGACGTTACCATAGAAAAAGGGGTGGTCAGCATACGCGACTTCGGCCGCGGTATACCCCTGGGCAAGGTGGTGGATGTGGTCAGCAAGATCAATACCGGCGCCAAGTATGATAGCAAGGCCTTCCAGAAAAGCGTTGGACTGAATGGTGTGGGTACCAAGGCGGTGAACGCTCTCAGCGGTTATTTCAAAGTAACCGCATTTCGCGAAGGAAAGGAGAAAACCGCAGAATTTGAAAAAGGAACCCTGGTAAAAGAATACAAGGAAGCCAAAACCGGTGAGGCAAACGGCACCTTGGTAACATTTGTACCCGATGACACTGTTTTTAAAAAATATCATTATATACACGAATACCTGGATAATCAGTTCTGGAACTATTGTTACCTGAATGCCGGATTGGTTATTAATTATAATGATAAACGCTATGTTTCAAAAAACGGCTTGCTGGATCTCCTGCAGCGTAAAACCAATGAAGACGAACTCCGCTATCCCATTATCCACCTGAAGGGCGAGGATATTGAACTGGCCATTACACACGAGAACCAGTATGGCGAGGAATATTATTCATTTGTTAACGGGCAGTTTACCACGCAGGGCGGCACCCACCTGGCGGCGTTTAAGGAAACCTATGTAAAAACCATCCGCGATTTTTACAAAAAGGACTACGATGCCAGCGATATACGTGGCAGTATCAGCGCCGCCATTTCGATACGGGTGCAGGAGCCCGTATTTGAAAGCCAGACAAAAACAAAACTTGGATCACAGGTGGTATATGAAGGCGGCCCATCCATGAAAAATTTCATCGGTGATTTTCTTGCCCGCGACCTGGACCTGTTTCTTCATCGCAACCCGGCGGTGGCAGAAGGACTTAAAAAACGCATCGAACAAAATGAGCGGGAAAGAAAAGAACTGGCCGGCATAAAAAAGCTGGCCAACGAAAGAGCCAAAAAAGCAAACCTGCACAACAAAAAATTACGCGATTGCCGTTTTCATTATAACGATGAGGCCTCCGGAAAAGAAAAAGAAAGCATTCAGGAGAAGCAAAATGAAAGCACCATTTTTATTACTGAGGGCGATAGCGCCAGCGGCTCCATCACAAAGGCAAGACGCGTTGAAACACAGGCCGTATTCAGCCTGCGGGGTAAGCCCCTGAACTGTTTTGGCCTGACCAAAAAAGTGGTGTACGAAAACGAGGAATTTAACCTGCTGCAACATGCCCTGAATATAGAAGAAGGATATGAAGGGTTGCGGTACAACAATATTGTAGTGGCCACCGATGCGGATGTGGATGGCATGCATATTCGTCTGCTGTTAATGACTTTTTTCCTGCAATTTTTCCCCGATATTGTAAAAAACGGACATGTCTATATCCTGGAAACGCCCCTGTTCCGGGTGCGCAACAAACACGAAACCATCTATTGTTACGATGAAAAAGAAAAACAGGCCGCAGTAAAAAAACTGGGTAATAAACCGGAAATAACCCGTTTTAAAGGATTGGGTGAAATAAGCCCCGATGAATTTGCCCGTTTTATTGGCGCCGATATGCGCAAACAGCCTGTTTTGATCATGCCGGAAACACATATCCAGGAAATCCTTGACTATTACATGGGGAAAAATACACCCGACCGGCAGGAATTTATTATCGACAACCTTAAAGTAGAATTGGACCTGGTGGAAGATGCCACCGCAGATGAAAAAAAATAATGACCAATTACTGAATAAAAGATGATACATATAGTTTTTAATGAACCCGATATCGCAGTGTTAAAACAGGCCATTGAACTGGATGAAAACATGCAGGGCGATGTGTTGCAGATAAAAGATGATTATGCCGTTGGCCCAATGGCTGAAATTTATACGGAAGCGGGTAGGGAGCGGCGCAAACAATGGTGGCAGGAAGTGCTGGCTGGTGGCGACTATGAAGGGACAACGGATGCCGGCGAAGTGCACGATGACAAACTGGTGGTCGCCCTGGTAGAACGCCTGCAACACAACCCTGCCGAAATTATCTGGATCTGGGCAGCCCAGAATAAACACGATGTCAGCGGTTATTACTGGCTGATAAGTCAGCTCAAAGATTACCAGGGCCGTATTTTTATTTTGTACCTCAATAACCTTCCTTTTATAAACGAAAAAGGCAATATATTTTACCCGGAATGGCTGCACGTCATTCCACCAAAGGAATTTATAAAGGCAAAACGGTTGGCCAGGGCCATTACCCTGAGTGAATTTGAAATAGACCCCGATGAATGGACAAAGCTTTGCAACGAAGACAAAGGCGTCCGGCTACTGGAAGGCGGTAAAAAACTGGTGCAGCAGGATGGTGACTTTTATGATGCTGAATTACTCAAATTTATTACACCGGAATGGCAGAAAGCAAGCAGGCTCATTCATCAATACCTGTCAAAAGCAAAGCATACAACCGGTGATGCCTACCTGCTGTGGCGCCTCAAAAACATGGTGGCCGCCGGCCGGCTGGACGTACAGGGTGAGCCAAAGAAAATGAAAGATTTTGAAGTAAAATCCAGGACGGCCAACCTCCCCGAAACGGGGCAATCAGCCAATTAAAACAGTTTTTACCGCCATGAGTGCAGCTAAAAATAAACCCAGCGATTTTTTAAATAACGACAATGGCCTGCAGGGCCAGTACAAGACCTGGTTCCTGGACTATGCTTCTTATGTGATTCTTGAACGCGCCGTTCCCGCCATAGAAGACGGGTTAAAACCGGTGCAGCGCCGCATCCTGCATGCCATGAAAGAAATGGACGACGGGCGCTTTAACAAAGTTGCCAATATCATTGGCCAGGCCATGCAATATCACCCGCATGGCGATGCCAGTATTGGCGATGCCCTTGTAAACCTGGGACAAAAAGACCTGCTGATAGATACCCAGGGCAACTGGGGTGATGTACGCACGGGTGATGATGCGGCCGCTTCCCGGTATATAGAAGCGCGTTTGTCGAAATTTGCGCTGGAGGTTGCCTTCAATGCAAAAACAACGGAATGGCAACTTAGCTACGACGGCCGGAAGAACGAACCGGTAACACTGCCCATGAAGTTCCCGCTCCTGCTGGCACAGGGCGCCGAAGGCATTGCCGTTGGCCTTTCCACCAAAATTCTGCCCCATAATTTTTGTGAACTCTGCGAAGCTGCCATTAAATACCTGCGCGGGAAACGCTTTGAACTCTACCCCGATTTTCTGACCGCGGGAATGATAGACACCGATAACTACAACGAAGGCAAACGCGGCGGCAAAGTACGCGTGCGCGCAAGGATTGAAGAACTGGACAAAAAGACCCTAGTCATCAGGGATGTTCCATACAGCGTTACCACGGCTACCCTGATGGACAGCATTGTAAAAGCCAATGACCAGGGTAAAATAAAAATTAAAAAGGTAACGGATAATACGGCCGCGGAGGTAGAGATACTGGTAGACCTGGCCCCCGGCATTTCGCCCGATATCACCATTGATGCGCTTTACGCCTTCACCGATTGCGAAGTAAGCATATCCCCCAATGCCTGCGTGATCATAGACAACAAACCCAGGTTCCTGGGCGTACATGAATTGCTAAAAGTGTCTACCGATAATACCCAGGAACTGTTAAAACGGGAACTGGAGATACGCCTGGCTGAACTACAGGAAAAATGGCATTATACTTCACTGGAAAAAATCTTCTTTGAAGAAAAAATATACAAAGAACTGGAAAAAAAACATGCCACCTGGGAAAAGGTACTGGAGGCCATTGCCGCAGCCTTTATTCCCTTCCGCAAACAACTGCGGCGTGACATCATCCGGGAAGATGTGATAAAACTAACGGAAAAGCCTGTACGCAGAATCTATAAACTCGACATTGACGATCTGAACGAACAGATAAAAGGCCTGGAAAGTGATATTAAACAGGTTAAACACCATCTGGCCAACCTGGTAGACTACGCCGTTGCGTATTACGAGGGACTGTTGCAGAAATATGGCAAAACCAGGCAACGAAAAACAGAGATCCGGCAGTTTGATATCATACAGGCCAAACAAGTGGCCATTGCCAATGCCAAACTGTATATGAACCGCGAAGACGGTTTTATTGGCACCAGCCTCAAAAAAGATGAATTTATTTGCGATTGTTCAAATCTGGACGATATCATTGTGTTTACCAAACGCGGTATGATGAAGGTGGTAAAGGTAGCCGACAAAACCTATATCGGAAAAGACATTCTCCACGCCGCCATTTTTATGAAGAGCGACGAGCGAACCACTTATAATTTGATCTATGCTGACGGCGCCACCGGTACCAGCTATGCCAAGCGTTTTAATGTTACCGGCGTTACCCGCGACAAGGAATATGATCTTACCAGGGGACATGAAAAAAGCAAGGTGCACTATCTCTCGGTAAACCCCAACGGCGAGGCCGAAGTGGTAAAGATTCTCCTCACCCCCGGCAGCTCGGCGCGTAACAAGGAGCTGGATTTTTATTTTGAAGAGATGGAAATAAAAGGCCGCGGAACCATGGGCAACCAGGTAACCAAATACCTGGTGAAATCTGTAAAATTCAAAGAAGCCGGCAAATCTACCCTAAGCGCAAAAAAACTATGGTTCGATGATAAGTTCGGCCGCCTGACCGCAGAAGAAAAAGGTATTTACCTGGGCAGTTTTGAAGCGGAAGACCGCATCCTTATTTTCTACCGGGATGGTAGCTACGAAATTACCGACCAGGAACTGACTCAGCGGATTGATGCTGAAAAAGTGCTGGAGATACAGAAATTCAACCCGGAAAAAATTGTAAGCGCGGTGTACCTGGACAAAGACAAGGTACAGTTTAATATCAAGCGGTTTAAGATTGAAACTACTACCCTTCACAATAAATTTTCCTTTATAAAAGAGAGTGACGGAAACTACCTGGAGGCGGTGTCTACCGACGCCGAACCCATACTGGCAGTACAAAGCGGCCGGGGCGACCAGGTACGCAAAGCAAAATTCAAAGTGGTCAAGATGGTGGAAGTGATGGGATGGAAAGCAGTGGGCGCCAAACTGGTTGATTTTAGCAAAAGCGTGAAAATGGAATGGGAAAAAAGGAAAGACGATAAAAAACAGCCGGAACTATTTTAAAGGAAAAAAACCAAAAACCGGTGCAGGCTGCAACGAAACCTTTCAGACGATTGTCAGACAAGAAAAAGCTCCTATGAAAGCATATTTTACTGCCGCGCTTACAGTGTCCCTACTAACTTCCTGTAGCAAAAACAGTATCCCGCGCCAGCAGATTACCGGCCAATGGGAATTGCGGAAAGAGGTGGGCGGGCTTGCAGGACTCATACAATATGAACCCGGCACGGGAAGAACGCTGAAATTCGGTGATGATAAGACCTTCCAAGCCAACTATCCCAATGGCCCAGACCAGGTGGGAACCTATGAAATAGTACCGTCTGCCAATCCGGGCTACTGGATCCTGAACACCCATTTCCTGGCAAATGGCCAGCCCTCTGATAGCAGGGATTCCATTCGTTTTGAGAAGAACCAGTTAATCATACTGCCTTTTGCCTCCTGTTGTGATATCCCCACCGATTACTACGATCGTTTGCATTAACACGTCACCAGTGTCATCTTTTCTTTTTTCTTAAAATCACGGAAGCATTTTGCGTAAGACTGCTGGAGAGGAAAACTTCATGTATTTTAAGACCATCGGTGATGATCATTAACGCTGTATTGGGCGGATAGATGCCCAGGTTTTCTGCATACATGGTTATTTCGGTAAGCGGGTGGCTGATATCCATTGCCAGGTACATATTCAATGCTTTTTCAGACAGAAGCTGGTGGGTAAGCACTGGAACCTTATTAATGAATACCGAGATACTGTCGCCGTCAATATCGCCATTATCATAAAAGCTTATCCGCACCGAGTCGCTTTCTATCTCCACTTCCTTGCTTTTGATGGTCTTTCGCTGTTCAAAAGAACTGACCAGTTTTTCCAGGTCCTTTTTCCTTGCCGTATCAACGGCTTTTAATGCAGCAGAATCTTTCTTTAAACCCGTTATAACCGGTTCTTTTAGCTGGCTAACGGCCGTAATATCTTTTGTATTGATGACTAGTTCTTCGTTCCGCGGTTTCCAGTATTTTTTTACGGTTCCCTCGTTGCGGATCACACTGTCCTGGTTTTTCTCGTTCACATCCAGGGTATAGCTGAAGTTAAGTTGGGGACAGGTGTATTTGTATTTTTCCTGGCTCACAAAAGCCCCGGTTAGTTTGCTCTGCACTTTGGAGGTAAAAAGCGTGGCAGAAAAATTCATGGGGCAATCGATACCGTCTATATCGAGGCTTTTGAAATAGGTGACAGGGATGTTCTTTATGGTCAGCAATCTTGTTTTCGGATTGTACCGGCCTCTTACATAATAACTCTGGTAGCCACTGCGGAAATAGTAACCAAATATGCCTTCCACTTCATTGCCCTTCTGGGTGATGATAAGCTCGGTGAGGTAATTGTTGTTATTGACGCCCTTGGACGAGGCTTCCGCAATACCATACCAGCTGCCGGTAACAGACTGGGCACGCACGCAAAAAGCCAATGGCAACAGCAGAAGAATAAATAATAAACGCATAGTATGATGTCTGATTTTGTGATGTCTGATTTCCCGGGGTCGGTGTCTTCACCGACCACCCATGCTGCATACGCACCGGTCATTTGTATTTATTAAGATATCGCTTTATTTCACGGTCTGTATCCCTTGTTTTGATGGTCTCTCTTTTGTCGTGCAGTTTCTTACCCTTACCAATACCGATCTCCAGTTTGGCAATATTCTTTTCGTTAAAAAAAATACGGAGCGGTACAATCGTATATCCTTTTTCGGTGGTTTTGGCTTCCAGTTTTTTCAATTCTTTTTTTGTCAGTAACAGTTTTCTTTCCTGCGCGGGCTCATGTTTTTGCGTGGTACCAAAAGCATATTCGGAAATATGAAGACTTTTCACAAACAATTCCCCATCATGAAAATAACAATAGCTGTCGTTAAAACTGGCTTTCCCCGAACGCAAAGATTTCACCTCCGTACCCACCAATACCATGCCTGCTATATAGCTATCTTCTATAAAATATTCATGAAAAGCCGCCCTGTTTCTTAATTCTGCCATAACCTGGTTGGTGAATAAAATAAATGATTGATGATCCATCCGCGAACTGAGGGAGATGGATTCTTTGGGTGAGCGCTGCTACGAAACGCCGTTTAGTTTTTAAACAGCTGTAGCAGGGTGGCTAACTTCTCCTTCATTTCCTTTCTGTCTATAATGAAATCCAGGAAACCATGTTCCAGCAGGAATTCACTGCGCTGGAAGCCTTCGGGCAGATCTTTTTTAATGGTTTCCTTTATTACCCGCGGGCCTGCAAAACCAATCAGGGCGCCCGGCTCCGCAATATTCAGATCGCCCAGCATACCAAAGGAAGCAGAAATGCCCCCAAAAGAAGGATCGGTTAACAGGGAAATAAAGGGTATCCGCGCATCGGTGAGTTCTGATAATTTACCCGAAACCTTGGCCAGCTGCATCAGCGAAAAAGCGCTTTCCATCATTCTTGCACCACCACTTTTGCAAATGATCATTAATGGAAAACGATGCTCCAGGCTATAATCAACCGCACGCGAAATGCGTTCGCCCATAACACTACCAAGGGAACCGCCGATGAATTCAAAATCCATGCAGGCAATGACCATATCGTTCTCTTTTAATTTACCCACCCCCACGCGGATGGAATCTGTGATATCTGTTTTGTTCCAGGTTTCTTCCAGTCGTTTCTCATACGATTTCAGATCAGTAAAATGGAGGAAATCCTTTGAACGGATATTTTCAAACATCACCTCGTATTCATTGTTGTCGAACAAAATTTCAAAGTATTCATCGCTTCCGATACGATGATGGTGATTGCATTTGGGGCAGGTGAACAAATGTTCGCGTAGTTCGTTTACGGTGCAGATATAATTGCATTCGGGGCATTTGACCCACAACCCTTCCGGTGCTTCCTTTTTTTCTGCTGTGGTGGTTAATATGCCTTTTTTGATGCGTTTAAACCAACGGGTCTTAGCTTCGTCTTGTTGTCCCTCCTCCCCCGCCAGGTTCGCATCAAAATCCTCAACTTTTTTTGCCATGCCATTATAGTTTAGGGCGGCTAAGATAAGAAACTACGGTCATTTACCATGCGGTTTACCATCTGCGCGCGGCTGGGGCAAAAAAAAACTGTATTTGTTACTGAACTACCCGTTCGTGTACTATTTTTGCAGCGATCGCTTTCGTTATACCGTTATCTTCCGTAAACAAAGAAAGCCCCTGTTTGTTTTTTAATTAATACTTCTCAAATGAAATGGTCCGAGTTTTTTACTTCATCGGTTGGCAAAAAATTGGTAATGGCCGTAACCGGTATTTCGCTGATCCTTTTTCTGATTGTACATGTGGGTATCAATTCCTGCATCTGGGCCAACGATGGGGGTGAAATGTTTAATAAAGCAGCCCATTTTATGGGCAGCATGATACTTATCCGGCTGCTGGAAGTAGGTTTATTTGTTGGATTTATTATTCATATCATACAAGGTTATGTGCTTACCGCCCAGAACAATAATCGCCGCCCGGTAAAATACGCGGTGAATTACGGAAACAGGGGCAGTAAATGGTATAGCCGTAGTATGGGCCTGCTGGGTACCCTGCTTTTATTGTTTCTTATTATGCACCTGTCGCATTTCTGGATACCCAGCCGTTTGGGCGGCTCCCTGGGCGTTCACCCGCTGGAGTCGGTTATTTATATGGATGGAAAAGAGATCCACAACCTGTATGCAGAAATGCTGAGAATATTCCAGGGTAATATTCTTGTGGTGGTATTGTATGTACTGGGATGTATTTCACTGGCCTATCATTTAATGCATGGCTTTCAAAGCGCTTTCAGGACGCTGGGTGTACACAACAAAAGATATATTGTATTGTTGAAAAGTACCGGTTATGGTTTTTCTGTTATTGTTTCAATTGCATTTGCCATGATGCCCATTGGTATGTACCTGGGCTGGGTAAGCTAACAGGTACGGGATGCGCGTTGGGACGTTGAAGAAAAGGTATCCCATATTTTAAAAAAAATGGTTGGAGAATGGGTTGAAAAATACAGCTGCAAACCATTTCGATATTTACACATTTCACATTTTAACCTATGCTGAATTCAAAAATTCCTTCAGGGCCGCTTGATGAAAAATGGACAGATTATAAGGGCCATGTAAAACTGGTAAACCCCTCCAACAAAAGAAAAATAGAGATTATTGTGGTGGGTACCGGTCTCGCCGGTGCTTCCGCCGCTGCCTCACTGGGAGAACTGGGGTATAAGGTGAAAGCCTATTGCTTCCAGGATTCACCCCGCCGTGCGCATAGCATTGCCGCCCAGGGCGGCATTAACGCGGCAAAAAACTACCAGAACGACGGTGATTCCGTTTTTCGCTTGTTTTATGATACCATAAAAGGCGGCGACTATCGTTCCCGCGAAGCCAATGTGCACCGCCTGTCGGAAGTGAGCTCCAATATTATAGACCAGTGCGTGGCACAGGGTGTACCCTTTGCCAGGGAATATGGCGGCCTGCTCAGCAACCGCAGTTTTGGCGGCACCCAGGTACAGCGTACTTTTTATGCCGCCGGTCAGACCGGGCAGCAATTACTGATAGGCGCTTACCAGGCCCTGGAAAGACAGGTAGCCCTGGGCAATGTAAAAATGTACGCGCGCCACGAGATGCTGGACGTGGTGATGATAGAAGGCAAGGCCCGCGGTATTGTTACCCGGAACCTGATAAACGGTGAGCTGGAAAAACATTTCGGTCATGCGGTACTGTTATGCACCGGTGGCTATGGTAATGTATTTTACCTCAGTACTAACGCCATGGGTTGCAATGTGACCGCCGCCTGGAAAGCACACAAAAAAGGGGCTTTATTTGCAAACCCCTGTTTCACTCAGATACATCCCACCTGCATACCCGTTAGCGGCGACCACCAGAGCAAGCTCACCCTAATGAGCGAAAGTCTGCGCAACGACGGCCGGATCTGGGTTCCCAAAAAACAGGGCGATAACCGGAAGGGAAATGAAATTCCGGAAGAAGACCGAGATTACTACCTGGAAAGAAAATATCCTGCATACGGTAACCTGGTGCCGCGCGATGTAGCATCAAGGGCTGCCAAGGAAAGATGCGATGCCGGTTATGGCGTAGGCACTTCCAAACAGGCTGTGTTTCTTGATTTTGCGGCTGCTATTGAACGTTATGGAAAAATAGAATGCGGCACTCACGGCAAGGAACAGGCTTCTACTGAAGAAGTGGTGCAGTTGGGCAAGGCCGTGGTAAAAGAAAAATACGGTAACCTCTTTGATATGTACCAGAAGATTACCGGGGAAGACCCCTATGAACAACCCATGCGTATCTATCCGGCAGTACATTATACCATGGGCGGTCTATGGGTGGATTATGAGTTACAGACCAGCATACCCGGTCTTTATGCGCTGGGAGAGGCCAATTTCAGCGACCACGGCGCCAACCGCCTGGGGGCTTCTGCGCTCATGCAGGGCCTCGCCGATGGCTATTTTGTGATACCTTATACTGTAGGCAATTACCTGGCCGGTGAAATAAGCACCCAGGCCATCCCAACCGACCACCCCGCCTTCCTGGAAACAGAAAAAGCCGTGGCGGAACGAATAGAAAAACTAATGTCGGTTAAGGGCGACCAAACCGTGGAAAGTTTTCATAAACGCCTGGGAAAAATTATGTGGGATAAATGCGGTATGGCACGCAACGCTGCCGGTCTGCAGGAAGCCATTACCGAAATACAAGCGCTTAAAAAAGAATTCTGGAGCGATGTAAAAATACCCGGCGAGGTGGCGGCCATGAACCCGGAATTGGACAAAGCAAACCGGGTAGCGGATTTTATAGAACTGGGCGAACTGATATGCCGGGACGCATTGAACCGGGGCGAAAGCTGCGGCGGTCATTTCCGTGAAGAAAGCCAGACCGAAGAAGGCGAAGCAAAACGGGATGATGCCAACTACTCATATGTTTCCGCCTGGGAACTGAAAGGGGACAGCGACTGGGAACTGCATAAAGAAATGCTGGAATTTGAAGTGGCAAAACCCAGCCAGCGAAGTTACAAATAACCGTAGGGGCAGGCCTTGCGCCTGCCCAGATACAAGCAGGCCTTGCGCCTGCCCAGATACAAGGCAGACGCAGGGTAGCCCAAAAATTATCATTATTGATATGGCAAATTTTCATTTTGTCATATGTATCAAATATCACATTTACCATGGAACAGCAGACAATGAAACTTACGTTAAAAATCTGGCGCCAGAAAAACAGTAAAGACAAAGGCGGTTTTGTAACCTATGCGGTAACTGATATTTCCCCGGAAATGTCGTTCCTGGAAATGATCGACGTTTTAAACGAACGGTTGATCCGCGAGGGCGATGACCCCGTGGCCTTTGACCATGATTGCCGTGAAGGTATCTGCGGCATGTGCTCCATGGTGATAGACGGCAAACCCCATGGTCCGTGGAAAGCAAATACCGTTTGCCAGTTACACATGCGTGCCTATAAAGACGGGGACAGCATTGTAATAGAACCTTGGCGTGCCGATCCCTTCCCGGTCATAAAAGACCTGATGGTAGACCGTTCTTCTTTTGACCGCATTATACAGACGGGCGGTTTTATTAGCGTTAATACCGGCAATGCGGTAGACGGAAATTCCATTCCTATTAATAAAGAAGAGGCTGATCTTTCCTTTGCCAACGCCATGTGCATTGGCTGCGGTGCCTGCGTAGCAGCCTGTAAAAATAGTTCTGCGATGCTTTTTGTGTCGGCCAAGGTTTCACACCTGGCGCTCCTGCCACAGGGCGCCCCCGAACGCAAAAGCCGTGTACTGAACATGGTGGCGCAAATGGATAAAGAAGGGTTTGGCAGTTGTACCAATACCGGCGCCTGCGAAGCCACCTGCCCCAAAGAAATCTCTATTACTAATATTGCCCGGTTAAACGGCGAATATTTTGCGGCCGGCTTAACGGTCGAAAAATAAGTTGCTGTCCGCGCGTACCTGTCCCCTGCCCGGGCAATTGCGGCTATGTGCGCGGCCTACCCGCTGTTTGAGCAACACAGCCAAACCCGTTTACTGGTAAAATCAATTGCCCGGCCGTTGCTTTACTCACAACGGGCATTCATTTTCTTGGTACATTCATAGCTCAATTATTTTTTATGCGCCAACATATGAAACGGCCGGCAGGAATGGTTGTACTATGCATGTTATCATTGTCTTCCTGTTTACTTAATAATAACAACGTGAAAAAAAAAGAAGCGTATACCTGGCCCGCCGGTATCAATGTACCGGTGGCTGACATAAAACAACATACCCGTATCCTCCACGGCGATACTGTTCCCGACAACTATTACTGGATGATCGATTATTTTAAAAATGGCCCCGAGAGCGCACGCGTGGTTGATTACCTGGCGGCAGAAAATAAATACCTGGCCACCATGATGAGCGGCACCAGGTATTTTCAGGAACAGCTCTTTAGCGAAATGAAGGCGCGCATAAAAGAAAAGGATGAATCTGTGCCTGTTTTTAAAAATGGCTATTACTATTATACCAGGAGTGAAGAAGGCAAACAGTATTATAAATATTGCCGTAAAAAAGGATCGCTGCAAACCAAAGAAGAAATCCTGCTTGATCTGGACGCTATGGCGGAAGGCCATCCCTATTTTGCCGCTGTGGGATTTAATGTGAGCGAGGACAACCGTTTACTGGCCTATGGCATCGACACCGTTTCGCGCAGGCAGTACAGCCTTCATATAAAAAATCTGGAAACCGGCGAGATTTACAAAGAGGTATTGCAGCATACCAGCGGAGGTTCCGCATGGGCTAACGATAACCGCACCCTTTTTTATACCGAAAACAACCCCGAGACCCTGCTAACCGAAAAAATAAAACGACATGAGCTGGGCACGGATGCCACTTCCGATGCCACGGTGTACACGGAAAAAGACAATAGCAACTATATCGGTGTCAATAAAACCAAATCGGGCAGGTTTATTTTTATTGTGGCGCAGGCCACCATGTCGTCAGAATACAGGATCCTGGACGCGTCCAAACCTCTGGGAACCTTTACCGTTTTTCAGCCAAGGATGAAAGACGTATTGTATGATGTAACCGATGAGGGCGATAAATTCCTGATTGTTACCAACTGGAATGCAAGGAACTTCCGCCTGATGGAATGCCGCTATGATAAAACGGACAGCGCGGGTTGGAAAGAGGTCATACCCAACCGCGCCGATGTGCTGCTGGAAGGCCTGGATGAATTTAAAAACTTCCTGGTCATCATAGAACGCAAAAACGGTCTGCGTCAAATGAATATCAGGGAATATGGCAGCGGCCGTGAGCATTACCTGGACTTTGGAGAGGCAGCCTATTCGGCCAACCCGGGCAGCAACCCAGAATTCAATAGCACCATCCTGCGTTATAATTACACTTCCTTAACTACCCCGGCTTCCGTATACGATTATAATATGGAAACCGGTGAAAAAAAACTAATGAAACAACAGGAAGTGATGGGTGGTTATAACAGCCAGGAATATACAACCGAAAGAATATACGCCACCGCCCGCGACAGCACCAGGATCCCCCTCTCGCTGGTCTATAAAAAAGGGTTTAACAAGGATGGGCATGCCCCGCTTTTGCTGTATGGCTACGGCTCCTACGGCGCCAGTATGGACGCTAGTTTCAGCAGCGCCCGGTTAAGCCTTTTAAACCGCGGTTTTGCATTTGCCATTGCGCATATACGCGGTGGACAAGAAATGGGAAGGTATTGGTATGATGACGGCAAACTAATGAAAAAGAAAAACACCTTTACCGATTTTATTGACTGTGGCGAATACCTAGTGGCGCAGCATTATAGCGGCAGGGAGCATTTATATGCGCAGGGCGGCAGCGCCGGCGGATTGTTAATGGGTGCCATTGCCACCATGCGGCCCGATCTTTGGCATGGCGTCATCGCCCAGGTGCCGTTTGTAGATGTGGTAAATACCATGCTGGATGAAAGCATCCCTTTAACCACCAACGAATTTGACGAATGGGGCAACCCCAAAAACAAGGACGCTTACGAATACATTAAATCCTATTCTCCCTATGAAAACGTAACCGGTACTGCTTACCCCAATATGCTGGTGATGACCGGCCTGCACGATAGTCAGGTGCAGTATTTTGAGCCGGCCAAATGGGTGGCTAAGATTAGGGCCCTGCAAACCGGCAATAACCTGCTGTTTTTGCATACCAATATGGAAGCCGGTCATGGCGGTGCGTCCGGCCGGTTCAATTACCTAAAAGAAATAGCCCTGCAATATGCCTTCCTGTTTGCGCTGGAAAACATAACGGAATAAACGGACAGTGGCGGCCCATTATTGAAAGAAGGATTGCGGGCTAACGGTGCCGCATAATCGTATATACTCCTGGCAACCGGTTGCGAAGGAAATAAATTAAATGGGTGGATGCTGCGGTACAATGGTTCTGTAGCAGGCTGCTCTCAGGCGCTGCCCCCTGTACTGGGGTTGAAATGAGTGACACAACAATGCCAGGATCTGCACTGCCGCCGGCCCCAAAAATATACCCTTATAACCGGTAGTTATATCCTAACTGGAAATGCACGGCATGGGTAGCTGAGTTAAACTGGAAATAAACCGTGTTTTTCTTAAAGGAAAAATGATAGGTGTTTGCAAAATACAATAGGTCGTTATATTGATGGTAATAGTCGCCTGGGTCTGCTCCAACATAATGCAGGCGTCTGAAATAAGAACCAAACGCCAGTTTGATTCCAAACTTGTTTTGCGACTGGCCCTTAAACACCAGTTCTGTATTGATGCCTGCCGAACCCAGGTAATTCTTCCTGTCTATTTCCGTGGCCTGTGAATCGGGCATGATTTTCCGGAAATCATAGTATTCGCCAAATTCATGGAAAATATTGCCTTCAACGCCCAGGAAACGCCACTCGCCCCGCCGGCCCAT
>JBDTVE010000275.1:0-1821 GCA_040007355.1 Bacteroidota bacterium
AACAAACAATCCATGAATATACAGGCAAGTAAAGCACTTTTTGAACGTGCGCAGCAATCCATACCCGGTGGTGTTAATTCCCCTGTTCGCGCATTCAGGAGTGTAGGTGGAACGCCCTTATTTATACAGAATGCAAAAGGCGCTTACCTGTTCGATGCGGATGGAAATAAATATATTGACTATATCGCTTCCTGGGGTCCCATGATACTTGGTCACGCCTATGAACCCGTGGTAAAAGCCATACAGGAACAGGCTACCCGTTCCACTTCTTATGGCGCGCCCACCGATCTGGAAATCAGCATGGCGGAGCTTATTATCAGTATGGCACCCAATACGGAACTGGTACGTATGGTAAGCAGCGGTACCGAAGCCTGTATGAGTGCCTTGCGTTTGGCCCGCGGCTATACTGGTAAAAATAAGTTCATAAAATTTGAAGGATGCTATCACGGTCATGCAGACCCGTTTTTAGTAAAGGCCGGAAGCGGCCTGGCCACCTTTAACATTCAATCGGTACCGGGTGTTACCAGCGGTGTTTCCCAAGACACACTGACCTGTGCTTACAATGATATCGAAGCCGTACATCAGCTGGCACAGGAAAATAAAAACGAAATAGCCGCCATTATCATTGAACCGGTAGCGGGGAATATGGGTTGCATTTTACCCGAACCCGGTTTTTTAACCGGAATAAGAAAATTATGCACCGAAGAAAACATTGTTTTGATTTTTGATGAAGTTATGACCGGCTTTCGGCTGGCGGGCGGCGGCGCGCAGGAAAGATTACAAATAGACGCCGACCTGATCACCTATGGCAAAGTAATTGGTGGTGGCATGCCGGTGGGTGCATTTGCCGGTAAGAAAGCGATCATGCAGCATATTGCACCACTGGGGAATGTTTACCAGGCAGGTACCCTGAGCGGCAATCCCCTTGCCATGATTGCGGGCTATACCACGTTGAATACATTAAAAAACAACCCATCCATTTATACGGAGCTGGAAGAAAAAACAATTTACCTGCGCAAGGGTTTACAGGAAGTATTTAGTGCCTGGGGGGAGCATTTTGTAATCAACCAGCTTGGCTCCATGATCAGCGTGCATTTCAGCAACCAACCGGTAACCAATTTTGCCGGAGCCGCGGCCGCCAACAACCAACAATTCAGTCGCTTTTTTCATGGCATGCTGCAGCGTGGTATTTACCTGCCGCCTTCTGCTTTTGAAAGCTGGTTCCTGAACAATGCCTTAACCCGGGAAGACCTGGATGTTACCATTGCCGCGGCAAAGGCAAGCCTGGAAGAATTAATATAAAATGACGTTTTTAAAGAATATTGATTCCTTTTTGTTGTAAAAGCGCATACACTTCCCCGCCCACTTCGCTTTTAGTTGCTTCCAGTCTTGTTACATCCTTGCACCAGAACAGGAAAAGCAACTGCATGGTTTTACCTTTCATATTAGTAAACAATACTTCGGGCGGCCGTTGTACAAGGGCATTGGCATTCTTACCAACAATATCTATAAAATGTTTGCTGATATCCTCAGGGTCGGGCACGGCGTCTACTAGAATAGGAAATTCTATGCGCGCATGATTATTGCTCAGGGTCCAGTTTACAATATTATGCGATAACAGATCGCCGTTTGGTATAATAACTTCCGCGCCATCGGGCGTTAGCAGGGTGCTGGAACGTATGCTTATTTCTTTTACACGTCCTTTGCGGTCTGCTACTTCAACCGTATCTCCAATCCGCAGGGGCCGGTCAAATATCAGGATGATACCGGAAACAAAATTATTTACAATGCCTTGCAAACCCAAACCAATACCAACGCCCA
>JBDTVE010000276.1:0-24602 GCA_040007355.1 Bacteroidota bacterium
TTCAGGCTAGCGGGCGCGTATACAATATTTACCAGACTTGCCAGTTGCAAAAAGTATCAGCAGCTAGTTCAGGGGGATGTCTCGCTTGAGCATTTCATCCCGGTTGGCTATTTCCCAGGCCGTATAAAATATCATGCGGGCCCTTTTTTCATACAGATCCCATTCTATTTTTTCAATGGTGTCGGTGGGTTTGTGGTAGTCGGCCAGCAGCATCCCATCATAAAAAAAAAGGATGGGAACGCCTTTGCGTGCAAAATTATAATGGTCGCTCCGGTAATAGATACGGTTTGGATCGGCGGGGTCATCAAACTTATAGTCCAGCGTAAGCCCGGTATATTTATTATTGGCTGCTTCATTGATCCCCGCCAGTTCGCTGCTAAGTTTATTGTGTCCTATTACATACACATAGTTTAAGGTGTCAGCTGTTTTTCGCTCCGTATCAATCCTTCCAATCATATCTGTGTTCAGATCTGCCGAGGTTTTATCCAATGGAAAAAGGGGATGGTCGCTGTAGTATTCGGAACCCCATAAGCCTTTTTCCTCGCCCGATACCGTCATAAAAACAAGCCTTCTGCGCGGGCCGTTGCCATCTGCTTTTGCTTTAGCAAAAGCTTTTGCCATTTCAATTACGTTGCAGGTGCCGCTTCCGTCATCATCGGCACCATAATAGATCTGGCCGTTCCGCATACCCAGGTGGTCATAGTGGCCCGTGAGTATTACATATTCATCCTTTTTATCGGTGCCTTCTATATATCCTGCAACATTACTCGCATTGGTTGTTTCCTTGTTTTCGGCATAATTGTATCGGATCTTTATTTTCTTACTAAAGGCAACGGTGTTCAGTAATTCGTTTTTTCTTGCCCGGGCCAGGATGCTGTCAAAAAAATTGTCCGAAAATATTTTGCTGGCGGCGCCGCCGGCAATGGTGATACAATTGATGGTGCCATCAGTCGTTTGTTGCAGGCGGGTAGCGGATCGCCTGGAAAACCTGGTATAGTTGGCAGTGATGGAGTCCTGCGCGGCATTGATGACAACTATGCCGTCTGCTCCTTTTTCTCTGGCCACTCCGGCTTTTTGTGCCAGTCCGCGTGAGGAGCTCCAGTCGCTGTATGTTTTTGTACCGGAAATAAAGTAAACACCATCTTTTTTGGGTTCTCCGCTAAAAAACACCACCGTTTTTCCTTTTACGTTTTTGCCGGCATAGTCGTCGTATTTTTCATCGCTGATGCCATAGCCTGCAAATACAATTTCCTTCGTCTTTGTATTTGCGTTATTGTTTATACCAATCTCATCTAAATAATCTTTCCCGGATTCCAGGGTTTTGTCGCCCACGGACAGATCGGAATGCAATAGTGTATCATAGCCGATTGCATAATATTGCTGGTAATCATCCGTGCCCGGTGCCGGTAGCAGACCCAGGGCTTTAAACTGGCTTACAATATAGGCAGCGGCCTTGCGCTGGCCTTCGGTGCCGGTTTCACGACCCTGCATATCTGCACCGGCAATAATGGTGAGCTGTGCCTGCAGGTCTTCTTTGGTAATGGATGCGCCGTATTTATCGGGCGCGGTGGGCTGGGCAGTGGCGGTTAATACAGCGGTGCAAAACAGCAAACAAAGGATTTGTTTTTTCATGTTTTAAATTGAAGTATTAGCAGGCCATCTTATTAATACGGCCTTGGTGACGGCCACCCTCAAAGGAGGTAGTCATAAAGACGTCTATTATTTCCTGTGCGGCTTCCAGCGCCAGGAAACGTGCGGGCAGGCAAAGCATATTGGCATTGTTGTGCTGGCGTACCAGTTTTGCTACTTCGGCCGACCAGCATAGACCTGCGCGTATGCCGGTATGTTTGTTGGCAGTCATACAAACCCCGTTGCCACTGCCGCAAAGTAAAATACCAAAAGCAGTAGCTTCTTTTTCTACACTCGTTGCGGCGGGGTGTGCATAATCCGGGTAGTCTACAGCGTCCGGAGAATAGGTGCCAAAATCATGCACCTGCCAGCCTTTTTGGTTCAGCCAGGGAACCAGTTTTGTTTTATAATCAAAACCGGCATGGTCGCAACCAATGGCAATGGGCAATGCGGAATTAAAAACAGCCATTATCATTTTTTAGGGTCAAAATTCGATAAAAAGAAATGAACGGGGAAATATTATGATGGGCGGAAAATTTTTAAGTGGCAGACAAGCAGGCGGTTCAGCACGGATGGTCCGGTTGATATGCTGGAGAGGGTTGATTCAAACGAAACCACCCGCATGGTGCGGGTGGTTTCGTTTGAATATTTTCCGTGGCTGTTAAAATTTAAAAATAATACCACCCTGCAATTCGGTAATATCATAGCCTGCTTCCACATTTACCCCGATATTAGGAGAAAAATAATAGGAGCCGCCAATAAAAATGCCGGGTGAAACAATTACATCCGTTGCCTTATTACCGGTGTACCCGTAGCTTCTGAAACCAGGGCCTACCGATACGCCTGCATAAGTGTCTAGTTTATCTACATTCCAGCCAAAATGATAGGCGGAACGCACAGCTGCTATAATAATATTTGAATGATAACCATTACCGCTGTAATTGGCATTGGAGAAAGAACCGCCTGCTTCCAGACCAAGCGAGAGTACGCCGGGCCCCAGCTGCCACATGCCTCTTTCTATTGCTGCTTTAACGCCCAGGCCGGTGCCATAGCTAAAGCCCCCGCCATAAACGCCTATACCGCCGTATGCACTTCTACCCAAACCGGCACCTATATTAACGGTCATAGTTCCTACGTTAAATGTATTTCCGTCGCGACCACCTTTTTGGGCATTGGCCTGGTTGCATATCAGTGTTACAGCCCCCAGGGTTAGAAAACCCAGAATAAGTTTAATCTTTTTCATTTTTCTTTAGTTTAAAAGTTTATTCTGCAAATGTACGTGTATGTATAAGACGCCGGTGCGCAGGTGATTAAAAAAACATGGTAACAGGAGGTTAATCATTTCGCCATAATGCTGTTGCTACCCGGCATTAGCTCCATTCTTCCGCATCTGCTTTTTCCCTTGCTTTATACACCCTGGTGGAAAGAATTACACTGGCTTCAAACAACGCATATAAAGGAATGGTCACCAGGGTAAGGCTAAACGGATCCGTGGAAGGTGTTATAATGGCCGCGGCTATCAGGATAATAACAAAAGCGTGACGGCGGTATTTTTTTAAAAAGCTGGGCGAAACGATTCCGATTTTTGAAAGAAACATAATCAGTAAAGGCATCTGGAACAAGACGCCGATGCCCACCGTGGTATAGATCAGGTTTTCTATATAATCAGACAGGGTAGGCTTAAATTCAATCAGCGGGCTCAGGGAATAATTAGAATAGAAATTAACCATAAAGGGCGTTAGAATATAGTAGCCAAAAGCCACTCCCATAAAAAACAGGAGGGATACCCAGAAAATGATGCCCGAAGTACGTCTTACTTCCTTTTTGCTTAGGGCGGGTCTTATAAAACGCCAGAACTCCCAGAAAACATAGGGGAAAGCCACAATAAAGCCACCCACAAAAGCAATGGTAAACGTGGTCATAAATTGTTCCGTCATGGCATTGCTCTGGAACTTAATGGTAAAATCGCCCAGGCAAAGGGCATCGCCCAGGTGTAGTTTGTGACCCAGGCTGCATAAAACGGAATAGGTTGCAAAATCTTTACGGGCCGGTCCCATAATAATAATGCTAACCACTTCCCTGGCGTATACAAATATCAGAATGGCGCCCACCACCACCGCCACTACCGAACGGACTAGGTGCCAGCGCAGGGCCTCCAGGTGATCTATAAAAGACATTTCTGCGCCCGTTTCGTCTGTTTTTCTTTTAAATAGTGCCATATAAAGAGCTGCAAATTTAGCAGATAAAGGCTAACACAGCGGGCATTTAACAAGAGGTTTGTAGATTTTTCTTTTTAAACAGGCCCGAGCCCCGGTATTTTACGAAATAAGGGCCGTTCCGGTTTTAGCAGGTAATAAGAAAGCGGAACAGCCAGTAAAGGTAAGCCATGGTGGGGCTAGCCCGGTCGTCACCTGTTTCAGGGGCAAAGGCTGAGGTACTGACACGTAACTTATTTCAGTATTTTCATTCGCACCATTTCAATACGGGTATCACTAACGCCCATTATATCAAATTCATAATCGCCGATAATGATTCGTTCTTTTACACTCGGTATTTTTTCGTGCTGGGAAATGATATACCCCGAAAGGGTCTCGGCCTCATCTGCGGGCAGTTCAAAATTATACTTTTCGTTGAGGTAGTCCAGTTCCAGCCGGCCGCTAAAAAGAAATTCTTCGTCCGAGATCCTTTTTTCCTCAAATTCTTCCGTATCATATTCATCGCGGATCTCTCCAAAGATTTCCTCCAGCAGGTCTTCCATGGTAACAATTCCTGCCGTGCCGCCAAATTCATCTACCACCCAGGCAATGCTTTTACGCTCCCGCGAAAACTTATTAATAAGATCGGTGGCGCTCATGCTTTCGGGAACGGCCGGTATAGACAACAAAATATTTTCGATGCTAGCGGGTTGTTTGAACAGATCGAGCTGGTGTATATAACCAAGTATATGGTCAATGTTGTTTTCATATACCAGCAGTTTGCTCAGTTGCGTGTTTACAAATTTCTTCCGGGCGGTTTCAATATCGGAATGGATGTCGATGCCGGTGATTTCCTTCCTGGGTATTAAACACTGCCTAATCTTTATAGTGGGCAGGGAAAGTGCATTTTCAAAAAGTTCCGTATTCAGGTCTTTTGAAGATTCCTCTCCGGCCTCATGGTTTTGGTGAAAAAAATGTTCCAGGTCTGACCGCGTAAAAGCATCCTTGGTTTCATCTACCCGCACATTGAAAAGATATTTTAAGATCCAGGCAGACAGGGCTACAAAAAAGTTGGTGACCGGGTGAAAAAGCTGGTAAAAAAAATTAACCAGCTTACTAATAAAAGGATTCAGTAGCAGCTCGCTTTTGGAACGCCAGATAGCCCGCGGTATAAATTCTCCCACTATCAGAATGATGGCGGTAGACACCAGCGTTTCAAAAAATAATTTGAGGAAATTGACATAGGTTACCGCCACATGGGCGCGGGTAATTAGCCAGTTCCACAAAGGAAACAGCATTTCGCCCACCAGCAGGCCATAAACCACCAGGCAGATATTAAAACCAATGAGGGTAGTACCCAAAAATTTAGTTGGCGTGGCTATGAGGCGCGATAACAGGATACTGCTGCTTTTGCCCTGTTTTTTTTTCAATTCAACGGTAAGCCGGTTCACATTCACAAATGCAATCTGTACCCCGGCAAAAAAGCCGATTAGGATTATGGAAAGCACAATCCCTATAACCGTATTCAGGTTAATATACATGTTACGAATGTAATCAAAAAATAGCGACAACTAACAGAAAACTATGGTTTTATGCCAATAAAGGCCCTTGCCAGTTCACTCGCCTGCAGGCAAGCTTTTTCCAGGTCGCCATTGATGATGATATGGTTAAACTGGTGTTTGAAAGAAATTTCAAAAGAAGCTTTATCTACCCTTGCCTGCAGACTTTCTGGCGTCTCGGTGCCCCGGCCCAGCAACCGGCGTCTTAATTCTTCCACCGAAGGCGGTTCTATAAAAAGCGACAGGGTGCTGGCGGGGTATTGCTGCTGCACATGGATAGCTCCTTTTACGTCGATATCCAATACAGGCACCTGCTGGTTGGCCCAGATACGGGCCAGCTCATTTTTCAGGGTGCCGTAATATTTGCCCTCGTACACCATTTCCCATTCCACAAATTCATTTTCCTGTATTTTATGCTGAAAGGCCTGTGTGCTGATGAAATAATAATCAACGCCATCCTGTTCCCTGCCCCTGGCCGCGCGGGTAGCCGCCGATACGGAAAAGGCCAGCTGTGGAAACTGTTTCAAAAGATACCGGGTAATGGATGTTTTGCCCGCGCCGGAAGGGGCTGTAATAATAATCAGTTTATTGTTTGCCATGCTCATAACTATCGGGCAGGTTTATGTGTTTATCCGCTGTATGTCGGCTCCCAGGCTTTTTAAACGTTGGTCGATATACTGGTAACCCCGGTCTATTTGTTCAATGTTCTGGATGGTGCTTTTGCCTTCGGCGCTGAGTGCGGCAATCAGCAAGGCCACCCCGGCACGTATATCGGGGCTGCTCATGGTAATACCGCGCAAATGCTGCTCCCTGCCAAGGCCAATAACTGCGGCGCGGTGGGGATCGCACAAAATTATCTGTGCTCCCATGTCAATCAGTTTATCGGTAAAAAATAAGCGGCTTTCAAACATTTTCTGGTGTACCAGTATGGAGCCCCTGGCCTGTGTGGCCACCACCAGTATGATACTCAGCAAATCAGGTGTAAACCCCGGCCATGGATGATCATATATGGTGAGTACCGAGCCATCCAGGAAGGTTTGAATCTCATAACATTCCTGTGAGGGAATATGAATATCATCGCCCTTAAAATCCAGGGCGATGCCCAGTTGCTGAAACTTTTGGGGGATCACCCCCAGGTGTTCAATACCGGCGTTTTTTATTGTGATGTCTCCTTTTGTCATGGCCGCCAAACCAATAAATGACCCAACCTCAATCATGTCTGGCAGCATGCGGTGTTCCGTACCGCCCAGGTAATCTACCCCTTCAATAACAATCATATTACTGCCAATACCGCTGATACGGGCACCCATCCGGTTCAGCATGCGGCACAATTGCTGCACATAGGGCTCACAGGCGGCATTGTAAAGCGTGGTTATTCCTTTTGCCATGGAGGCTGCCATTACCAGGTTGGCGGTGCCGGTTACAGAAGGCTCGTCTAACAGGATATAGGTTCCTTTGAGACAACTGCCATCTAAATAAAATACATCGGCCTGGCTGTTGTAGTCAAAAGCCGCCCCCAGTTTTTCAAAGCCGGTAATATGGGTATCCAGCCGTCTCCTGCCAATCTTATCGCCGCCCGGTTTTGATATAAACGCTTTTTTAAAACGTGCCAGCATGGGGCCGGCCAACATAACAGCACCCCTTAAACGCCCACTTTTTTTCCTGTATTCTGCGCTGTGCAGGTAATCAATGTTCACGTCGTCTGCCTGGAAAATACAGGTATCACGTTGCACCCGGTTGGTTTTTACACCCATCTCGCCCAATAGTTCAATCAGCAGGTTTACATCTGCTATATCGGGTATATTGGAGACCGTCATTTTTTCAGGTGTCAGTAAAATGGCGCTAATAATCTGCAGGGCTTCGTTTTTTGCGCCCTGCGGGATGATTTCCCCCTGTAGTTTCTTGCCCCCGGTTACTTCAAAAACACTCATATGGATTGTTCGGTTGATTAGGTGGATTTATTGGGTACCAGGCGTGGTACAGGGTGCAAAGTAAAAACAAAAACACGGGAGTAGAACTTACAAAAGAAAAAGGTTGATCAATTTGATCAACCTTTCAATTATTAGACCGATGGTTAGTCAACCAACCGGCGCCCGCGGGCTTAATTAAATCTTTTTCGGTTATTGAACTTACCACCGTTATTTTGAGTGCTTCCACCATTTCGGTTATCCCTTCTTTCACCGCCGCCGTTTCCACCGCGGTTATCCCTTCTTTCACCGCTACCGCTTCTAGGCTGAAACTTTTGATTGCGTTTGCCCCGGTAATCACCATAGCTGCCGCCGCGGTTGTCGCGGCCTTCATTGGCACGATAGGCTTTTACATAAGGGGTATTGGTAAATTCCAGCTGCCCCTGTGTAATGTTGGTCAGCTCGCTCTGAATGGCATCATCATGTACCTGTTCCTTGTGCCAGTTGTTATAGGCCAGTTTCATATAATAGGCCACGGCATTGGCAAAACCGAGCTTTTTTTCAGGATTCTCTTCTTTCAACGCCTTATTGATAACCACTTCCAGGTTTTTTCCTAAATGTGAAAACTTAGGGTACCGTTTTGGATAACGCAGTGGCTTGGGTTTGGATTTCAGTGTTTCCCTGGTGGGAATGGGATACGGTGATTCAACATCCAGGCTAAAATCCGCAATCAGGAAAAGATGATCCCACAATTTATGCCGGAAGTCCTCCACGTTTTTCAGGTGTGGGTTCAAAAAGCCCATCAGCTCAATCATCGCATGGGCATTTTTCTGTCTTTTTTCTTTGTCATCTATGGTGAGTAAATATTCAACCATCTTTTGGATATGGCGCCCGTACTCGCGCATAATAAGATGATTCCTGGTAGTATTATACTCCATCAGTGCTGAAAGATTTGCCAAATTATTTTTTTTATAGCTATTAATGTATTGCCGTAAAAACGCTGTGGAACACCAAATTTACTGGTCTGGGCAGCAGTTTATAAAATGGTGTACAGCATTCCGTATCGGGTACAAGAAGCCCGTGTTTAAATAAGAATTGCCCTTTCTGCCGGGAACAATCCATGCCAAAAGTAACAAACTAACGGCAAGCATTCAAAAATGTTGTTATAAACAGCAAAGCCACCGTTCAAACGGCGGCTTTCTGTCAATAAGATGTTCTTTTTATGAAGGTTATGCTTTGTGCGGCTATTGTACCACTACCCTTACTATTCGTTGTTCCATGCTGCTGGTATTGGTAACCCGGGTAAAATAAACACCGGGAGCCGGCTTGCTGATCCAGTTCAGGGGGATGGTACTGCTGCCGGTTAATTTTACTTTTTTGCTGATGACCGACTGGCCGGCAGGATTCACCAGTTCAATGGAATAATCGCCGTTCAGGGGATGGTCAAAATTGAGTGTTATGCCGGTTACCGCCGGGTTGGGATAAATAGAAAGACCCGCGGTTGTTCTATCATTCAGGTTAATTTTCTGGACGGGGGAGAAACCGGGTTTGTTATCGGCGCCGGTTTGTTTTATCCTGAAATAGGCATAACCGGTGGTTCCGGCACCCAACGCATAATTAAACGTGTAGCTGCCGACGGTGCTGTTATTGTTTGCGGTTATTTTGCCGATGGAAACAAAATTCTTTCCATCGGTGCTGTATTCTATATCAAACAGGTCTGTTTCAACCGCGTTTTTGGCATCCCATTTCAATTCGATATTATTGTCTTTTTTGTGCGCGGAGAAGTTCTGCAAACCACTGGCCAGTAAAGCAAGCGGGCAATAGTAATAGGTTAGATCAATGGTACCGCCAATGATAGTGGATACCGAAGATTTATAATTGGCGCCGCCATCTAGGGTTATCATACCACCATTTATTGCATAAGTAAAACCAACTGTACCAACGCCAATATACGCCGCATTACCGCCCAGGGAAACCGAGGTGGTGGGGTTGGATATAAAATCGGTGGGCCCGTAGGTGATGGTATCACCGGGGGTGCCTGTTGTGGTGTCTATGCCCTTCAGGTTATCATACCCATACATGGTATTGAAGGGGCGGGTCACATTGATACCGGGTCCGGTTATCTTGCTGTTAAGCGATAAAGAAAAAAGAAAAGCGGTGCTGTCGATATGCATTACGCCGCCCGTGGTATCATTGCCAATACCGGTATTGCGTGCACCTGTATAGGAAATACCAGAAACGGTATTGGTAAAATTCATACAGCTTAAAGTGCCAACCGTGGGGTCAAATTGCTGAAAGTTAAAAACCAGGTTGCTGGTGGTGGTGGGCGGTATGGTAACACTTTGCGTTACTATGCCGGCAGGAACTCCGCCCGCACACAAACACTGCGCATGCAAGCTTCCCGGAAGGTATAGTTGTAAAATTACCGCAAATAGCAGGAAAATTTTAATGTAGATGTTTTTCATAGAGTTCGATTTGGATGATTGGGATACGTGGATTACAATTCAAAAATAGAGCAAACATTATGCCTGTGCAAAGTGTTAGTACTTGTTTTATATGCACCGTAAATTTCCCATACTCCGGTGATTTTTTGGTAACCTGTTTAAAACCACAATAATAAATCGGAAAAGAACGGCTTATTTTGGTTTTTTTTACGCTGTATGAAAATAGTTATTGAACCAGGACTTACGTACAACACCGATAGGGCACTTGGTATATTTACCAATGAACTTTGGCAGGATTTAGCCATTTTAGCACCCGGCCATCAATTTTTCCTGCTGGAAGATGAAAAAAATGCCGCAGAGCCGACCTTGAAAACCCTTCCTGTCCAAAAAATCAGGAAAACCGGTATCAGGTGGCTTGATCAGAGACAACTAAATAAGACACTTACCAGCCTGGCGGCAGACCGCTTTATTAGCCCGCAACCGGGCGGTTTTTGTATTCTTACCTGTTCCCCCGAAAAGGGAATCGCAAAACGCGCGGCAATGGCTGGCCGGAGCGTGGTATTTACCGGACATACCGCCGGGCAGACACCCGGCAATTCAAAACCAACCCCGGTTATCACCCTGGTAAAACCCGCCTGCAGCCCTATTATTACCAGTTTATCCTGGACGGAAGCAGAAAGTGTTAAAACACAATATACCGGTGGAAGATCCTTTTTCCTTTTCATTGGCAATATCAGCGAACCATACCAGTTGGTAGCGTTGCTGAAAGCGTTTTCCATATTTAAAAAATGGCAGCAGTCTAATATGCAACTGGTGATTGCCGGTTATACAACAGACTGGACGGAGGTGTTTGAAGAAAAGTTGCTGCACTACAAGTACCGGAACGATGTGGTGATGATAAAAAACCCCGCCAGTACAGAAATGGCAAAACTGGTGGCCGCCAGTTATGCGGTGTTATACCCCGCAACGGAAAATGTTTTTCCGCTGGGATTGGTTTGGGCGCTGCAGTCTCATAAAGCCATTATTGCGGCAGACAGTGAAGTAAACCGACAGCTAACCACGGCCGCGGAATGGGTTGATGTAAATAATACCAGTGATGCGTTTGCAAAGGCCATGATGTTGCTGTACAAAGATGAAAACCGCCAGCAGTGGCTGGTACAGCAAACCAGGCAAACAGCACACTTGTTTAATCGCCGACAAATGATGACAGAAGTTTGGCAATGCATAGAAAAATGACCGTCCAAATCCGCTAACTTTACCATTTATATTGTAAAACATGACGCAATCGACCATCTCGATAGAAGTAACACTTGACGGGGACAAAGTACCGCAGCATATTACCTGGAATGCCAGTGACAGCTCCGCGGATATGGCGCAAAAATCAAAAGCAATGATGCTTTCGTTCTGGGACAAGGCAGATAAAGTGGCCATGCGTATTGACTTGTGGACAAAAGAAATGATGGTAGACGAAATGGCTGATTTTTATTACCAGACCATGATGGGCATGGCGGAAGCTTTTAACCGTGCCACCAAAAACCAGGAACTGGTAAAAGACATGAAGGAATTTGCAGAAAATTTTTACAAGAAATTTCGTGACCAGCAATTAAAGGAAAACAAATTGTAAGCAAATAAATTTTGTTACTATGAGCCTGGAACAAAAAGTAATGTCGGATATGAAAGACGCCATGAAAGCCAAAGACGAAGCGGCCCTGCGCGGTCTGCGGGCAATAAAAGCGGCCATCATAAATGCAAAAACAGCTGAAGGTGCCGGGGGCGAACTAAAAGAAGAAGATGAGCCAAAACTGCTGCAGAAACTGGTGAAACAGCGGAGAGACTCGCTGCAAATTTATGAACAGCAGAATCGTGCCGACCTGGCAAAAAAAGAATCGGAAGAAATTGCCGTGATTGAAAGATTCCTTCCCAAACAACTGGACGAAGCATCCCTGAAAAAAATATTGGCTGAGATAATTATGGAATCGGGCGCCAGTTCAGTAGCGGATATGGGCCGGGTTATGGGTGTTGCTAGCAAACAACTGGCCGGCCAGGCAGATGGAAAGACAATTGGCGCTGCGGTAAAGGAACTACTGGCAAAGCAATAATACATGCCGATTGACATCATATTTATTGTATTGCTTGCTATTGCCGTTTTTAAAGGATATAGCAGGGGACTTATTGTTGCCGTATTCTCTGTGCTGGCCCTCGTTATTGGGCTGGCAGCCGCTATGAAACTATCTGTGGTAACCGCGGTAAGACTCAAAGATGCCGTTCATGTTGCTGCAAAATGGTTGCCGGTGATTGCATTTGCAGTGGTTTTCCTGTTGGTTGTTTTGCTGGTTAGACTTGGTGCCAGGGCCATTGAGAAAACGGCGGAATTTGCTTTACTGGGTTGGGCAAATAAACTGGGTGGCATTCTTGTATACATGGTTTTGTATACGGTTGTCTTAAGCGTCTTGTTGTTTTATGCAGAAAAAGCGGCTATTCTTGCTCCGAATACCATTACATCTTCAAAAACATACGGCTTTATCAAACCCTGGGGTCCGGCGGCCATCAATGCTATTGGGAATATGCTGCCATTTTTTAAGGATATGTTTCACCAACTGGAAGATTTTTTTGCCGGGCTCTCAGCAAAAATGCAACCCTAGTGGTTTCAGCGGTGGAAAATAACAATACATGTTATCATTCCTGCAGGTCTTTTGCAAAGGATGTACGACCGTTAAACGCCACTTGCATTTAGAAAATGGTTTTATAACTTTGTTTTACAGCCATAGTTGTTACAAATCAATTATTTTAGCAACTAATTACAGGCTCGTTGTAATTTTTGACAATGAATTACGAAATTAAACAGGTAGACAAATTCAAGTTTGTTGAGGTTGGCGAAGGTGAACCACTAATATTGCTGCATGGCTTATTTGGAGCCCTCAGTAATTTTGAACACCTAATAACCTATTTCAGCCGCTATAATAAAGTGGTGGTGCCCATCCTGCCCCTGTTTGATTTGGATATTTTACATACAAGCGTAGGCGGCCTGCAAAAGTTTGTTCACAAATTCATAGAAGCGCGTAATTATAATAATATTCATCTGCTTGGCAATTCACTGGGGGGCCATGTGGGACTTGTTCACGTGCTTAAACATCCCGAACGTATTAAGTCACTTACACTTTCGGGTAGTTCTGGTCTGTTTGAAAACGGCATGGGTGATACCTACCCTAAAAGAGGCGATTATGATTATATAAGAAAGAAAACAGAACTTACATTTTATGACCCTGCCATGGCCAGCAAAGAACTGGTAGATGAAGTATATGATATTGTAAACAGCCGTATAAAAGTGATCAAGATCATTGCCCTGGCAAAAAGCGCCATCCGCAACAACCTGGGCGAAGAGCTAAACCAGATAAAACAGCCTACTTTGCTGATATGGGGGAATAATGATACCATTACACCGCCATTTGTTGGTAAAGAGTTTAACAAGCTTCTCCCCAACAGCGAACTGCATTTTATTGATAAATGCGGACATGCGCCCATGATGGAGGTTCCGGCTGAATTCAACGTGATCCTGCATAAGTTTCTAACAAAACTCAGCCAACCGGCAGCGGTTAACCGATAATTGCAGTCTATGTAATAATCTGGCTGCTGACAGCGTTTTCTATTCGTTTTTTTAATCATTGCCTGCAAAGCATTACCAATTATTAAACCCGGGGTTTAAAACAGTGTTAAACAAGCAACTCATATCCACTTCTTTACCGGTATTGTCGCTAAGCGATACCATTTACCACGCGCAGCAGCTGATGTCAGACTATCATCTTGCTCACCTGCCGGTAACGCACCACGATAAATATGCCGGCCTTATCAGCGAGGATGATGTGCTGAATGCTACAGACGACAGCCAACCGCTGGTACAAATGGAACAGCAGTTTCTCCAGCTTTCTGTAAAGGCCGATTCTCATTTCCTGGAAGCCGTACAACTCTGCAACAATTATGGTCTCAGCTTGATCCCGGTGGTTGAAAAAGACATGGAATGGGTGGGCGCTATCTCTGCATCAGACCTGTTGAAATACCTGGGCAGAATGACCGGCACAGACGAACCAGGCGGTATTATTGTACTGGAACTGGAGAAAGCGAATTTCTCCTTTTCCGAAATCTGCAAACTGGTGGAAACAAACGACGCTCAGATAACCCAGCTAAATACCTTTTATGATAACCAGTTACAGCTGCTCTACGTTACCATAAAAATAAACCGGTTCGAGGTGTCCGATATTGTGGCTACATTCCAGCGCTACGACTATACCGTTAAATATTATTTTGGTGAAGAGCTGTATGAAAATGAACTGCGCATCAACTATGATCATCTCATGAATTACCTGAACATGTAATCATTACAATCGTTCTCTTACCATTAAAACAAAACCTGCGGGGAAGATTGCAATGGCGGCGTTCAGAAAATATTACATCATTTGCCTGCTTTTCTTATGTTGTTTTTCCAAAAGCTGGTGCCAGCCCGCAGCACGCATTGCTTTTACTACAAATACAGCGACGCCTCGGTTTACCAGGCCGGACACCCTTCCCAAACCCCTGCCATTTGTTATCAACGAAATTTTTATCAGCGGTAACAAAAAAACAAAAGCCTATACCATTACAAGAGAACTGCCTTTTAAAAAAGGAGACACGGTTTACCTGGCGGAACTGGTTGCCAGTTTTCAACGTTCAAAGGAACTGCTAATCAATACCCGTTTGTTTAATGAAGTAATTGTATCCCTGAAAGGATTTCATGGCTACCGGGTAGATATCCAGATAGACGTACAGGAAAGATGGTATATTTTTCCCGTGCCCTACTTCAGGCCAATAGACCGCAATCTTGCTGCCTGGGCGGAAAAAGACTACAGTCTCTCGCGGGTTAATTATGGCGTTAAGTTTTTACACAGCAATTTTACCGGCAGGAACGACCGCCTGCGCATGTGGCTGATCACCGGCTATACCCGGCAGATACAGTTAAATTATGACCAGCCGGCGGCAGACAAATCGCTTCGGCACGGCTATGGTTTCGGTCTTCTGTACTCGGCCCTGAAAGAAATAAACATCAGTACCAATAATAACCTGCAAACATTTGTCAGTACAGAAACCCATGGCCATACCGGCAAATACCTCTTTAAACAGGCTACCGCCACGCTCAATTATTTTTACCGGCCCGCATTAACAACAAGACACCTCCTGCGGCTGGGGATTACTTATATACGGACAGACAGCGCAGTGGCAGCCATCAACCCAAAATATTTAAGCAATGGCGTTCAGCAGGTATTTTACCCCGAACTTTCCTATACCCTTGAATACCAAAAAGTAGATTACGTTGCCTATGTGCTCCGGGGTTTTATGGGCGATCTTAATTTTACCCACCGTGGCATCAATAGTAGCATGAACCTATCACAGTTTACAGGCCGGTTTACCAATGGCTGGCCGCTGGGCCGCCAGTTTTATTTTGGCCTGCAGGGCTATGGCGTACTTAAACTGCCGCTGGTGCAGCCCTATTTTAACCAGCGGCTTTTTGGTTATGGCGATATTTACCTGCGGGGTCTTGAGAAATATGTGGTGGATGGGGTAGCCGGCGGCATGTTGCGCTGCACCCTGCGCAAACACCTGTACAGTTTTAACATAAACGGCGGGCGGTTGCCCACCCTTCAAAGGATCCCATTTGCTTTTTATGCCAAGGTTTTTGGCGATACCGGTTATGCCTATAACCAGGTGTATTACCAAAACTCGCTGGTTAACAGGATGTTATATACTGCGGGTGCGGGCATAGACATTGTAAGCGCCTACGATTTTGTATTCCGTTGCGAATACAGTTTTAACCAGCTGGGCCAACCCGGTCTTTTCTTTCATATCAGGAACGATTTCTGATTTCAATCGGGTTTTGGCAGTAAATTCACATAATTTAATTTTATGAAAGTAGCTATATACAGCAGGGTGATGGATTGGGAACACAGAACAGAAGTGCAGGAGCTTTTTAATGAACTGGCCATGCAAAAAATAACCCCGGTTATCTACCGGGCCTATTATGACCAGATTGTTTCAGGCATACAGTTCTCCGCTGCCATAGCTACTTTTAGTGCGGTCTCCGAACTGGACAAATCAATCGAGTTCCTGATTAGCCTTGGAGGAGACGGAACCCTGCTGGATACCGTGACCATGGTTCGCAATAAAAATATACCGGTACTTGGCATCAATTTTGGCAGGTTAGGGTTCCTGGCAAGTATCGGTAAAGAGAACGCTGTTGCCGCTATCCGGGCGCTGGTTAAACGGGGTTTTGTGATAGACAAGCGGTCGCTGATACACCTGGACGCCAGTGAAGAATTGTTTGGAGATGTGCCGTATGCGTTAAATGAATTTGCGATTCATAAAAAAGACACATCGCCCATGATTAAAATCCATACTTATTTAAACGGCGAATTCCTGAATACGTACTGGTCAGACGGGTTGATTGTTTCCACACCTACCGGTTCTACCGGGTATTCGCTGAGTTGTAACGGTCCCATTGTTTTCCCCGAAAGCAGTAGTTTTGTGATAACACCCGTAGCACCGCACAACCTGAATGTAAGATCAATCGTAGTGCCTGATAACAATGTTATTTCATTTGAAGTGGAGGGCAGGTCGGAGGATTTTATCTGCGCCCTGGATTCAAGACGCCACGTAGTGAGCAAAAATGTGCAATTGGCGGTAAAACGGGAGGCTTTTACCATGAGCCTTGTTCGGTTAAATGAAAACAACTTCCTGCAAACCCTGCGCACCAAGCTGATGTGGGGGCTGGACAGCCGGAATTAACTGGCAAATTGTTAAAATTCAAAATGAACGGCAACAGATAAAAGAAAAAATAAATTATTGCGTTAACACCAGGGTTTAATTTATTATTTAGCAGTATATGAGAAAAAATTGGGTAGTCATTGTAGCGGTTTTGGCGGTACAAACGGTGGTTGCGCAATCGCAGGCCATCGTTCATGAGGGTGAGTTTGGCATCAGTGCCGGCGCAGCTCATTATTTTGGCGATCTCAATACCAATGCCCGGGTAAACCGGCCCAAACTGGCGCTGGGCGCTTTTTTCCGTAAACAGTTCGGCAATTATGTAGCCCTCCGGGTAAGCGGTCATTTTGCGCAGCTGGGATATTCAGATGTGTACAATACCAAAAACGACTACCAGTTGCGCCGCAACCTCAGCTTTAATACCAATGTATGGGAGCTTGCCCTGCAGGGCGACTTTAACTTCCTGCGGTTTGAACCCGGTACGCTGGACTATGCTTTTACCCCCTATGTAACGTTTGGAGTAGGCGCTTTTAGTTATGATCCCTATGCCTATTACCAGGGTCAGAAAATATACCTGCGCCCCCTGGGCACCGAAGGACAGGGCTATGCAGCTTATCCCGACAGAAAACCCTATGGTACCATGGCGCTTTGTGTACCCCTGGGTGTAGGGGTGAAATATAATGTAACTGAAAAAGTGAATATCGGGTTTGAAATAGTCTACCGCTTCACAACCACCGATTACCTGGACGATATAAGCAAAACTTATGTGGACCCCACCATATTTCCCAAATTACCGGATGGGTCCGCTTCACTGGCCGAAATATTAAACGACCGCAGCGGCGAAACCGGCAATAGTAAAATTGGATTTGTAAACGGTACCGGCCGGCAAAGAGGCTTCCCCAAGCAAAAAGATGCCTATGTAATGGCTGAACTGACATTTTCCTTTAATCTTTCTTCTTACCACTGTCCCAAAGCAGACTAACTTTAATTGCCGGGCCAACCAGGTTGCCCGCAGCTTGTGCATACATCATACAGGCATGCGGCCTCTATTGACATCATATTTATGCAGAAACCTGTTTCAGGGTATTACGCTGACCCATAGACTCTCTGGAGCTTACCGGTCAATAACGGCATCAATATATTATGCACTGTGCCAATTGTTTTTTGTAGATTTGCGGCCTTCAAATTAGATGTTATGGAATCGCTGAAAGCCAGTATAGACCTGCAACACCTGCCAAAACACATCGCCATTATTATGGATGGCAACGGGCGCTGGGCGCAGGAACAGGGCCAGGACCGGTTATATGGCCATTTTCACGGGGTGGAAAGCGTGCGGGATATTGTAGAGTGCTGCGCTGAACTGGGTATCGGGTATCTTACCCTCTATGCATTCAGCACCGAAAACTGGGACAGACCCCAATATGAAGTAACGGGATTAATGGAATTGCTGGTAGACACCATCCGCAAAGAAGTGGAAACCCTCAATAAAAACAATATTAGGTTACATGTGATTGGTGACATGCAGATGCTGCCAGATTATGCCCGTCAGGAACTAAACGAAGCGCTGGAAATTACCGCCGGGAATAAGGGGCTCAACCTGGTGATGGCACTCAGTTACAGCAGCCGCTGGGAGCTGGTGAACGCGGTAAAGAATATTGCCCTGGATGTAAAAGCCGGCAAAATTGACCCCACTGCCATTGATCAGCACACGCTGGAACAATACCTTACCACCCGCAATTTTCCTGATCCTGAGTTGATGATACGTACCAGCGGCGAATACCGGATCAGTAATTTTTTACTATACCAGCTGGCCTACGCCGAGCTGTATTTCACTGAAGTGCGCTGGCCTGATTTCAGGAAAGAAAAACTGTATGAGGCCATCCTGGACTTCCAGAAACGCGAGCGCCGGTTTGGAAAGACCAGTCAGCAGGTTAATCAGGAAATATCCGCCGGCTAACGGTTTTAACAAAGACTTTTAATAAATCCCTTTAATTTGCCGATCTCTTAAAATGTAAGACTGGATGCCAAAATCATTACGCTTAGTATACTGCTTACTCTTTTGTGTTTTTTCTTCAGCTTCCGTACTTGCACAACAACCGGACACCTCCAGACCCACATCTGTAGACCCCGATCTCCTGGCCATCCCGCAATCAAAAACACCAAAAGAATATGTGCTGGCTGGCATTGTGTTTACCGGCACCAAAGCGTATGATCAATCCCTGCTTACCTCCATTTCGGGTTTAAACATAGGCGATAAAATAGTATATCCGGGAGGAGATAATTTTAGTCATGCCATACAAAACCTGTGGAAACAAAAACTGTTTGCCAATGTGCAAATATTTTTTACAAAAATTGATGGCAAGGATATTTATATAGAGATACATGTGGTGGAGCGTCCCCGCCTGGGCAATTTTGTTTTCAAGGGTATTAAAAAAGGGCAGGAAGAAGACCTCAAAACTAAATCGGGCCTGGTAAAGGGAAGAGTGGTAACGGAAAACACCAAGCTGACCGCCATAGAGAATATCCAAAAATATTTTACCGAAAAAGGATACCAGAGCGCCACCGTAAAGATTGATGAAAAAGCAGACCCCAATGTGTCCAACTCCGTGAACCTTACCCTCTATGTTACAAAGGGAAACAAAGTAAGGATTAACCAGGTAAATATTTTTGGCAACGAAAACGTAAAAGAAGGCAAGCTGAAAAGCCAGCTGAAAGGCACCAAGGAATCCATGCGCATCAGCATTTACCCCAGCAGCGACAGCAGCGTATACGGTACCAACAAACCCTTTACGTTTAATGAATACCTGCAGCAATGGGGCTTTCTTTCTCCGTCCAAGACCATCGAATTTATTGATCCTTATTTCCGCTTCCGGTTTTCTTCTGCCAAATTCAATGATAAAAAATACGCTGAAGACAAACAAAAACTGCTGGACTATTACAACTCACTTGGTTACCGCGATGCAATCATAGAAGCAGATACCCAATACTACAATAACAAAGGAAACCTGAACGTAGACATCAAAGTACAGGAAGGGCATAAATATTATTTTGGGAACATGGTCTGGAAAGGAAATACCAAATACCCCGATTCCATTCTCAACCTGATTCTGGGTATTAAAAAAGGCGATGTATACAACCTGGAGACCCTGAATAAAAAAGTGGGTAAACAGGTAACACCTGAGGGCGGCGATATATTAAGCCTTTACCAGGATGACGGCTATTTGTTTTTTCATGCAGACCCCATAGAAACGGCTGTTTACAATGATACCATTGATCACGAGATACGCATTGTGGAAGGGCCCCAGGCAACCATCAAAAATGTAACGATCAGCGGTAACGAAAAAACAAAGGAATATGTAATACGCCGCGAATTGCGCACCATACCAGGCGATAAATTCAGTCGTAGCGAAGTAATACGTACCAACCGTGAAATAGCCCAGCTGGGTTATTTTAACCAGGAAAAAATCAACCCCAATATTGTTCCCAACCAGGACGATGGAACGGTAGATATCAACTGGTCGGTGGAAGAAAAATCAAGTGACCAGCTGGAACTGAGTGCCGGCTGGGGCGGTGGTATTGGTTTAACAGGTACCCTGGGTGTTACCTTCAATAATTTCTCCATCAAAAATATCCTAAAGAAATCGGCCTGGGATCCATTACCAACGGGCGATGGTCAGAAACTAAGTGTGCGTGTACAGAGTAACGGACGCGCGTTCCGTTCTTATAACGGCTCTTTTACGGAACCCTGGTTTGGAGGTAAAAAAAGAAACTCCCTCACCTTTAGCGCTGCCAGCACCAGGTATTCGAACTCTTATGATTATAGGACGGGCACTTATAGCAAGGCTGCCGGCGATACCTCATTTCTTAAATCGCTTAGCTTTTCCGTGGCACTTGGTAAACAGTTAAAATGGCCCGACGACTTTTTTACCCTGGTGTATCAATTGAACTATACCCAATATAATTTAAAAAATTATCCCGGGTTTTTCAGGTTGAGCGATGGAAGAGATTTGGCCAATGGCAAATCGAATAATATCAGTTTCAAAGTTTCATTGTCGCGCAATTCCGTGGATTTTCCATTGTTCCCCAGGAGCGGATCCAATTTTGTACTGAGCGGACAGTTCACGCCGCCGTATTCATTGTTTGATAAAAATATTGCTTCTTCCAGCAACCCATACAAATTTGTGGAATTTCACAAATGGCGGTTTAACGGAGAATGGTATGTTCCGCTTACCAAGGGCGTGGGTGAAGACCGGAACAAACAGTTTGTTTTGAAACTGGCTGCCAAATACGGGTTTATGGGCCGCTATAATGCTAACCTAGATTATTCTCCATTTGAGCGTTTCCAGTTGGGAGATGCAGGGCTTTCCAATAACTATGGAATATTGGGTTATGATATCATTTCCCAACGCGGTTATCCTATTTACACCAACTCGGACCCCAAGGTAAACCCCGACCAAAACAGCACCAGCCTTTTTTTTACACTGTTTAATAAATACACGGCGGAACTTCGGTATCCGTTCAGCACCAATCCAAGCAGTACCATTTACGGGCTGGCATTTTTTGAGGCCGCCAATGGCTGGTATAATTATAAAGATTACAACCCGTTCCGCCTTCGCAGAAGCGTGGGGCTGGGTATGCGTTTCTTTTTACCCATGTTTGGTTTGCTGGGCTTCGACTATGGGATAGGCCTGGACAGGCTTCAGCCCGGGGTGGGGTTAAAGGGTGCGGCTAAATTTACCTTCCTGCTGGGCTTTGAGCCCGAGTAAGATGATCCGCGCCAGGTTAAAATTGAAATAGCGGCGCTAATACCCTCTGAAGACCGGCCGGCATACATGCCAATGCTTTGCTCTATATTTGAATGGTTAAAAAGCAATGAACCTCTAATAAAATTAAATGGTATGAAAAAGATATTTTTTTTGGCCTGCAGCCTGCTGGCATTTGCACTACTGGCAACTGCACAACGCTATGCTATTGTAGACACCAAATATATCCTGGATAAAATGCCCGATTACAAGGAGGCCCAGAAAAATCTTGACCAGGTAAGTGAGCAATGGCAGAAGGAAATAGAAGCTAAACAGGCAGAACTGGACAAGTTGTACAAGGACTTTGAGGCGGAACAGGTGATGCTTAGCGATGTGCTGAAGAAGAAACGGCAGGACGAAATCTTTAACAAAGAAAAAGAAACCCGCGAACTGCAACGCAAAAGGTTTGGTTTTGAAGGGGATCTGTTCAAAAAACGGCAGGAACTGGTAAAACCCGTGCAGGATAAGGTGTATAACGCCATACAGAAAATTGCCGTGGCCCGGCAATACGATTTTATTTTGGATAAAAGTGAAGGAATTACTGTTATATTTGCCGACCCCAAACTAGACCGGAGCGAAGATGTATTAAAGGAACTGGGGGTTAAATAAAACGTGTTGGTTTTGTTTTTAGGATGTTAAATAATAGCAAAAGCGACGAACCCGAACAACCTGTTTTCTAATAAACACAACTATAAAAATAAAACCCTCCCTGGCCGGGTTTTATCTGTACTAAAAAAACAAAAACAACAATGAAAAAGGCTTTTACTTTAGTGCTCCTGGCAACCATTTTATTGACAACTGGAATCCGTGCACACGCGCAAAACAAAATTGGTCACATCGCCCTGAGCGATATTATCCTCTCAATGCCCGAAGCAAAAAAAGCCGATACTGCGCTGCAGCAGTTCCGCGACGCTTTGTACCAGAGCGCCCAGGACAAATCAGGCGCATTTGATGACGCGGTAGCTAAATTTTACAAAGACTCAGCCACCATGACGGCATCCGTAAAGGAAGTAAAAAGAAAAGCATTGCAACAGCAAATGCAGGACATGCAGGGTGAAGAACAACGCATCCAGCAGGAATTACAAAAGAAACAGGAGGAATATTCTGCGCCCATACAGAAAAAAGCGCTTGAAGCCGTACAGGCCGTGGCCAAAGAAAACGGTTATACCTATGTATTTGTAAAGGAAGCCTTATTGGTTTCCCCGGCTTCGGACGATTTAGCGCCGCTGGTAAAAAAGAAATTGGGACTTAAATAAGCCAATAAAATATTTAATGAAAAAACGTCAGGTTCTAAGCCTGGCGTTTTTATTTTTGTTTATGCAGCAGCTACAACCCATTGGCGTTTTTGACTCCGGGTACGGAGGCCTGACGGTGCTGAAAGACATCCGGGCAAAGCTACCGGGTTATGATTACCTGTACCTGGGCGATAATGCCCGGGCGCCCTATGGCAGCCGTTCTTTTGAAACAGTGTACCGCTACACGCTGCAATGCGTAAGGTGGTTTTTCCGGCAGGGCTGCCCGCTCGTCATACTCGCCTGTAATACGGCCTCGGCAAAAGCATTGCGATCCATTCAGCAAAATGATCTTCCGGTGCTGGCACCAGACAAAAGGGTGCTGGGTGTAATACGCCCTACCACTGAAATCATAGGCAGCTTTACCAAAACAAATGAAGTGGGTATACTGGCCACTACAGGAACCGTATTATCTGGCTCTTATCCTATAGAGATAGAAAAATTTTTCCCGCAGGTAAAGGTCTTCCAGGAAGCCTGTCCCATGTGGGTGCCGCTGATTGAGGCCAATGAGTTCAATACGCCGGGGGCCGACTATTTTGTGGAGCAGCATATCAGGCAACTATTTTCAAAATCAAATCGGATTGACACCGTTTTACTGGCCTGTACCCATTACCCCCTGCTGCAAAATAAAATCAGGCAGCTATTGCCCGAAAACGTGACGCTGCTTTCACAGGGCTCCCTGGTGGCGAAGAGTCTTGCCGTTTACCTGGCCAGGCACCCTGAAATAGACGGGCAATGTAGTAAAAACGGCCAACTGGCATTTTTTACCACTGATTCAACGGAAGATTTTGACAGTCAGGCCAGCCTCTTTTTTGGACAGGCCGTGCAGGCCCGGCATGCGGACCTGGAGCAAACCATTCCACTTTAATACCCCGGGCAATGGCAACCGCCGTTACCCGGATTGTTGTAAAAAAATCGCGACCCCGCTGTTTCTTCTGGCTCCAAATCCTTACCTTTGCCGTCCTTTCACAAACCAACGGGTGTGGTGACCTGTTGGCGGATAGAAACCCGGCCTGCTTCTCCAGGTCTTATTTCAAAAAAAGTGAAAAAAATTAAATATGAAACAGACATTTCAACCCCATAAACGCCGCCGCAAAACTGTGCATGGTTTCCGTAAGCGTATGCAGACTGCCAATGGCCGTAAAGTACTGGCCAGCCGCCGTGCAAAGGGACGTCATAAACTAACCGTTTCAGACGAGAAAGGATTAAAATAAACAGCATCATCTTGACGCGGGTTCATTAAAAGCGAACCGCGATCCAATAAATAATCATAGCCCCGGAAAATATTTTTTGGGGCTATTTTTGTGTCGGGTCGGTTGATAATGATTCATAGGGAGGCAGCTATCGCCAACCGCCCGGAAGCATTTCATTTTAAAAACCCCGGATCTACATTGGCCAAACAATTTACACTGGGTAAGCAGGAGCGGTTAAAAAGCCGGAAACTGATAGAGGATCTTTTCAGCAATGGAACCCGCGTTGGCCTTTATCCTTACCGGGTGTTTTACCTGTTCCAGAAAAAAGAGGGAGCTGCTCCGGAAGCCAGTCTGCAATGCGGTGCTGGTGCCGGAACCCGTAGTTTTAAAAAAGCAGTGGACCGCAACCGCATCAAAAGGGTTACGCGTGAGGCCTGGCGCCTGCAGAAGGAACCACTGGCCCAAAAAATGAAGGAACACCCATGCCGGTTATTATTGTTTTTTATTTATACTGGTAAAGAACTGCCGGCCGGTGCGGTTGTTAAAGAAAAGATAGCACTTATTATACAAAAGCTGTTAATCATTGCAGATGAAAACCGTGCTTCGCATCCTTAGTTTTCCTTTTATAGCACTGATAAAAATATACCAGTGGATCATTTCGCCCATACTGGGGCCAAAATGCCGGTTTACCCCCACCTGTTCACATTATGCGTTGCAGGCATTTAAAAAATATGGCCTGTTCAGGGGCTTCTGGCTTACCATTAAAAGAATTGGGCGCTGCCATCCATGGGGCGG
>JBDTVE010000277.1:0-24114 GCA_040007355.1 Bacteroidota bacterium
TATAAGAATGCGCAGATATCGGTGAAACGGAAGTTTTCAAATTTACTGCAGCAACCCCTAAGTTGCATAATGACAATTCTATTCTTTGGGTTGTAGCCTCGACAGGAATCGAACCTGTATCTGGAGCTTCGGAAACTCTTATACTATCCATTGTACGACGAGGCCGGTTTGTTTGAGTCTGTAATCTTTAGTCATGCGTTCATTGAAAATCAACGACTAATGACTCCATACTCCCGACTGATCACTACTTAATCAGTCCCGGGGCATTGCTGGCAAATATCTTTACCGCAATGGCCAGCAATATTACGCCAAAAAATTTTCGGATAGCAATCAATCCTGCCGGACCCAGCAATTTTTCTAAAAAATTAAGCGATTTTAGTACGATAAACACCACTACCAGGTTAATTAATATGGCCACCAGGATGCTCCGGTCGTGGTAATTGGCTTTTAATGACATAATCGTGGTCAGGGTACCGGACCCAGCAATTATCGGGAAGGCAATGGGCACCACCACGCTCGATTTGGCTTCTTTATCGCTTTTGAAAAATTCAATGCCCAGCACCATTTCCAACCCCAATATAAAAATTACTATGGAACCACCCACCGCAAATGATTTTTTATCTAGACCTAGTAGGTGCAGGAAACTCTCGCCCAGGAAAAGGAAGAGGATCATCAGTGCGCCGGAAATAAAAGTAGCTTTCAGCGCGTTGATATCGCCCATTTTTTCCTTTAGCGTTATCAGTATCGGAATGGAGCCGATAATATCAATGATGGCAAACAGGGTAAAGGTAACTGTCAGCAGCTCGCTATAGTTGACATCCATACACCGGTTTTGGGCAAAGATACTCAATATGCCACCCCGCTGTTTTACCGGTTGCCAAAAAGCTGTTTTAGCCGCTTTTCATTGTTCGCCTGACTGAAAACAGTTCTCAGCGCCTGCATACAGGATGTGCACAAACAATCGCTCCAGCTACCCGCCAGAAAATCACGTTCCGCATTATCCAGTTGCACGGTATAACACGGGCATTTTGTGATATCACCCAGCCGGCATTCAAATACCGAATGACAACGCGGGCAGGTCTTATTTTCATGTTTGCACATAGAATGCAGTTAAAGTAAAGGAATACGATACAGACATCCTTCACACCTGTCTTTTATAATTTTCTACCGGTCGGACATTTTCACGGGCTTTAAAAATTAACAAGCACCCCGGCCATGAAATTGAAGCGGCGGCTGTTATATCCATATGAATCGAAATACTGCTGGTTGGTAATATTGCGGAGGTCCGCAAAAAGTTTCAGGAAAGCCGTGGCCTGGTACGATGCATAGGCATCCAGGTTATAATAAGAAGCCAGGGTTTTTGACTCGGTGGAAAAGCTGGCCGAATTGTAAAACAGATCGTCTCTTTTATCTATCCACTTTAACCCGATACTGGTAAACAGTTTTTTAGCGGCCTGGTATCCAACGATTGCATTAACAGCATTTTTTGGCCTACGGTACAGGTTATAAAAACTGGTATCTTTTGCGGTTGCGGCTGAAATGGTATGAACCCTTCCATCGGTAAATGAATAGTTGGCGGTAATATTCCATTTTCCCGCGGGCCGCAGGGTTGCTTCCAGTTCAAAACCCTGGTCTTTCTGTTTGTCTGAATTGGCATACTGACCATAAGGCGCCACAAATAAAGATTTAAAGATGATCACATCCTTTATGCTCCGGTTAAAATAAGTCAGGCGCAGGTTCAGGGTGTTTTTGGTATTGATATATTGCAGACCGCCCTCGTAAGACATCGACGTTTCCGGTTTTAAATCCGGGTTGCCATATTCGGAAGCCAGGTTGTACAAAGAAGGAGCGCGGAAACCGGATGCCAGGTTGGCAAACAATTTTACCTGGTTATTGATAACATAAGAAGGATTGAATGAATAGGTAAAAGCGGACCCAAAAACCGAATGATGGGTAAGCCTGGCACCCAGTTCTGCATTAAAACCACCTAAACCGGTAAGAAAAAAAGAGGCATAACCGCTAACCTGGGTTGATTTCAGGCTGTCACTACCCAGGTTACCATAGGTGGTTGCAATATCGGCCCTTTGTCCGCGAAAATCCGTTCCCACCAGCAGGCCGGTGTGATTGCCCAACGTAAAATTAGCAAAGGCTTCCCCAAACAAAGAATTACTCTTGTACAATCCGTGAGTGGGGTCATCGTCGTTGGGGTCTGCGGGCACATTCTTTTCATCATCCAGCTTTCGTTCCGTGTTATTCAGGTTGAAGTTTAGATGAAAACTACCTGTACTAAACTGGGTCACAGAAGCCAGGGTTAACTGCAGGTTCTTATTTTGCAGCCGGCTGTTTTTGTCATCAGCCATCGGTCCATCATCAATACCGGCTTTATATTCTCCATACTGACCGGAAAAACGCAATTGCCAGTTCCGGGTCACCGCTGCCGTCATATTCAGCCCCAGTGTATTTTGTTTGAAATCATCGTTGTCGAAATGCCGGTTTTTCATTTCATCGTATGCCGTGGAAAAACCATCAGACTGCAGTCTTGTGTACTGGAGATGATAGCTGATTACTTTTGTTTTAGCGCCAATACCCGCAGTGCCTTTAAAAGTTCCGTAACTGCCGCCGGCAATGGAGCTGTTCATGCCAAAGGGTTTGGTACTGTCCTGTTTCCGGGTAATGATGTTGATAACCCCCGCTACCGCATCTGATCCATATAAAACAGACTGCGCGCCTTTTAAGATCTCTACCCGTTCAATTTGGTCAATAGCAAAATGATTGATATCAAATTCTGTTGAGATGCCCGATGCATCGTTAACGGGCACGCCGTCAATTAAAATAAGGGTATTGGCGGATCCGGCGCCGCGCATATAAACGGTCTGGTTGGTGCCCAGGGGAGACTGGGCGCCATTCACTATCAGACCGGCCTGTTCGTTCAGTACCTGGGCCAGGGTACGACCGGTGGTTCTCTCCAACTGGTCGCGGCCGATTACCGTTAATACTTTGCCGGTGCTGCTTAGTTTTTGCGGGAATTTGTTAGCGGTTACCACTACCTCGTCTAACTGTTTTGCCTGGCTGCTGTCCTGCGCATTAAGATGACTGCTGATGATTGTAGCAGCCACAATAAAAAATTTTCTCTTCATGCAGATAATTTTTTTGATGACTGCTTCCGGAAAATAAAAAAAGAAAGAAAATTGAAGAATGACCCGCATCCTTGAATCTTCATGCCTTTCACCCGAAAGCTGAATATGTTAAATGGATTGTGGCAGGTCTTCTGGCTTGCTCCGGTTCAATACCTTCCCATCATTGATTAGATCAGACAGTGGTATGCAGATTGAACGGTGTGTGCAGGGTGACGGTTTTACAACTGGCCCTTGCCCACAAAAAAGCTTACAGCTACGGGGATAGCGCCGGAATCTCACCGGACTTCCCTTTTAATGGCGCCGTGGCGCCAACCATAATCTGCGCAAATGTAAAGATTAAAGTTGAAACCTGGCTGGTTGCGGCCGGTGAAGACATCGGCCGCGGGGATTTGTTGACATTTGCGGTGCATATTGTAGGCGAGGGCCAGTTCACGGTTAATTGGTGGGAATCCGGTTCCCTTGTTTTGGTTTATAATGCGTGAACAACACGCCGGATTAGGCGCCGCGCATTCCGGATGGCGCTCTTATAAAATTATTTTTTTACCCGGTTCCACCGGAGTGAAAGACCGCCATAATAATTTCTGCCGGGCGCCGCATTGTAATACCGTCCGCCGGCTGCATTTATATCATTGCCCAGGCTATAATTCATATCAAAAAGATTATCAGCACCGGCAAAAATGTTTACCTCAACTGCTGCAAACATTTTTTTATACCCTACCCTTGTCCCCAGCAAATTATAAGAAGAAGCCCTGTCCGTGTTGGCATCGTTCATTGGTATGGGATCGCTGTAGTAATAGTTAATATTGGCATAGAAGCCGGCCCTGAACGCAAGATCCAGCCCGGCGGAAAGCGTATTCCTGGCCACGCTGGGCATTTGGTTACCGGAAAAATCGGTGCTTAGCTGTTTGAAGTTAGCATAACGGAAATCGTTATAGGTATAACTTACCCAAAGCCGGGAAGGCTGGAAAACAAGATGAGAAACGGAAAAAAGCTGGTAGGCAAGTTGTGCTTCGATGCCTTTTTGTTTTGTTTGGCCGGCATTCACATAATAGTTGGCCGCATTGATTTCCTGTCGTTGCACAATGGCATCCTGCAAATGAAAATAGAATGCATTTACTTCTGCATACAACCGGTTGCCCAGCCAGTTGCTTTTGATTCCCGCTTCGTAATTGATACCCGTTTCTGCATTGAGGTTTGTATTAATGGTGCGACTGGGTGGCAATACCTCGGCAATGGCCGGTGGCGAAAATCCTTTGGCCACACTGGCATAGAGCCAGGCGTTACCGGTTATTTTTTTAGACACTGCCAGCCTGGGCGCTAACTGGTTGCTATAGGTTCTTTGCTGTAACGGCGAGGATGGATTGGAAAGCCGCTGATCGCTTACATGAAACTGGTTAAAACTGGCGCCGCCTGTGATGTCCCAATCGCCCGGCAGCCTGAAATTGACCTGTGCAAAAACAGCATAGATCCAGCTCCCGATATCATCGTTTGTCTGCAGCGAATCCGGTTTTCCAAGGTTATTTTTAAAGTCCTGGGTGTTGAAAGAACCGCGTTGCGCTTCGGCGCCCACTACCCATTGAAAATGCGTTTGCTTCCACTGGTCGTTAAAAGTGAATACGGTTCGGCCACCAAACTGCGGCTCGGTTCTTTTTTCATAGGTGCGGAATGTAGGATTGGTAAATTGTACAAATGAACCGTATACCGTGGTGGCATTTTGCCAGGCATCGCTGAAATGATAATGGCTGGTAATGCCGGCCAGCAACATTTTCTGGTAAATAGCAGCCTGCACCTGTTCCGCGTTGCCAAAACCACCTGCCGCCGGCCGGTACGACCGGGGGTTGGTGGCAAACTCTTTTGCGGTGAGGGCGCCCGGTGTCTGGTAATACAGGTCGCCATACAGGAAGCTGGTATTGATCTGTTGTTTGTCGCTGACCTTTAATTGTGTTTCCCAGGTACCGATATCGCGCCGCATAGCGGTATGATAACGGTAACCATCACTTGTTTGATGGGTATAGGAAAAGACATTCCTGCGTTCATCGCCGCCCGCCTGCACCTTGGCGCTGAAGGCTTGGGTATTAAAGCTACCCCCGGTATAGTGCAGGGATGCACCCTGCTGCCAGGAAGCCGGCTGGCTGGTTAAAAGGATGGCGCCGCCGGTACCCGCCCCATACAGGCTGCCCGCCGGCCCTTTGATAATTTCCACAGACTGAACATTAAAAAAGCTAAGCTGGTTAAGATAGGTATTGCCACCGGCATCCGTAAAGGGAATATCATTCCAGTACACTTTTACATTTCTAACGCCAAAGGGCGACCGTAATGTACTGCCACGGACATTGATCCGGTAACTGCCCGGTGATCGTTCTTCCATGCGCACCCCCGCGGTGCTGTTTATTGCGGGCACCAGCGAAGTATTGCTGAAACGTTCCAGCTGCGTTTTGCCGATAAGAACTACTGCGGCGGATACTTCTTTTAACTGTTTGTTTTGCTCAAACGCCCTTACAGTAACGGTCTCCAGTAAACGGGATGAGTCCACAAGGGTACGGGTACTCGTCTGTGACCTGGCGCCAGACCCTGCCAGCAGACAGCACAGAAAACAATATTTCATGGTTTGCATCAGATAGTGAGGTGTTTAGAGGCTCAAATGTAAAGCCTAATATTTAATAATTGTTAACTTCATTGGATGCGCGAAAAAGCCAGGCTCAACCGCTTTGACCTGACCATGATTGTAGTGGGTCTTGTTATAGGGATGGGCATTTTCCGGACCTCAAAAGATGCCGCGGAAGCCGCGCTTTCACCGGCAATATTTTTTTCAGCCTGGGTGGTGGGAGGCCTGGTGGCTTTTTGCGGCGCACTCACCTATGCAGAGATCGGGTCGCGATACCCTGTCACCGGGGGTTATTACAAAATATTCTCCTACGCCTATCACCCGTCCATTGCATTTGCCATTAATTGCATCATTCTTATCTCCAATGCCGCTTCGCTGGCGGGGGTGGCCCTGATTGGCAGCGAATACATTACGCCCATTATTTTTGAAGAAGATGCCCGCGTGTTGGTAACAGCGCTGGTGGCCATGGCCGCCATCATCCTGTTTTACGGCATTAACCTGATGGGGTTAAAAATGAGCGCCCGGGCACAAAACTTCCTGATGATCATTAAGATTGGTATGCTGGTGGTCAGTATAGGATCCCTGTTCTTTCCTCATTTGTATAACAACCATCCATTGCCGGTAGCCGACAGCGGCAAGGCCGGTTTTGCCGCCATCTTACTTTCTTTCGGCGTGGCATTAAAGGCTACTTCGTTTACTTATGGGGGTTACCAGCAGACTATCAATTTTGGCGACGAAATAAAAACCCCCCGGCGCAATATACCCCCAGTGGCATTTTTACCGGTATCCTGCTTATTATCATCCTGTACTTTTCCATCAGCTTTGCCTATTATAAAGTGATAGGTTTTACCGAACTGAAACAAACTTCCGGCATTGCTTCCATTGTGGCGGAAAAAATGAGGGGTGGTGATAGCCATTACCAACCCGGCCTATGCATGGATAGGGTTATTTGTTTTTACGGCCTTCCTGCCGATTTGTTTTGCCACGCAAAAATGGAGGGTGCAAAAAAAATAAAATGGATATCTTTTATTTTTAACGAACTGGGAGAAGAAAGGGAGCAGTATTTCTATGCGGTTTCGCCGCCCATCATACAAACCAGTAATTTTGCCTTTAAACGGGTAGCCGATCTCCGGCAGGCTTTTGAAGACGAGATGAGCGCTATTTATACAGCCGCGGTTTGAACCCCACCATAGACATCCTCCGTAAAAAACTGGCCCGCTTAACAGGGCCGAAGATTGCCTGGTTTTGGCACCCGCGCCATGATGAAAAAAATATTTGACAGCGAATACCTGGCGAATACCTGCATGGGCATCTGTACCACGCCTTTTAATACCGGGCTGATGATACGGGGGCTGCGCACCCAGCCGGCCGGCAACAGATGAGCGGCGCCTGCGGATTGGTGACCATTGTGGTAAAAACAGGAAAAATAGAGGAAATCGTACGATGTTGCGAGTCGCTTCAACACCTATTAATGGCCGTTAGCCGGGGTGGACACGAGCGCTTGGCCCTGCCAAAATGCGCTTCCCTGCTGCCCCAGCAGTTCAATATGGCCAACCGGGAACGCCGTATGATCCGGTTTTATTTTGGATTGGAAGAACCCGCTTACCTGGTAGCCGATATGGAACAGGCTTTTGAAAAATTGGGCTAGTTTTATCTTCTAAGGGAGCCTTTTTTGAAAGGTCTGAATGCCTTATTTTTACGGCCGGTAGAATAAATTGAACCGCTTATCAAAAAACCATTTCACAACCTTATCCACTGTATAATTTTGCCGCATGAAACTTACAGCCATCTGTTTTACTACTATAATAGTTACATCGTTTTTTGTTTCCCCGGTAGCAGCGCAGGAAAAATGGGATTTAAGAAAAAGCGTCGAATATGCCTGGAACCATAATGTAACCATCCGGCAGGCTGGCATACAGGCGGGTATCGATTCCTTAACATTGCGTCAGAGCAGGCTAAGCCAATTCCCTTTTGTAAGCGCTAATACCGGCCTGGGGCTTCGGTTCGGTCGTTCTATTGACCCCTCTACCAACCAGTTTACAACCACCCAGTTCCTCTCGCAGCAGTACAATTTCCAGGCTAATATCACCATCTACAACTGGAACAATATTAAAAACAACGTTCTTGCGGCCCGCTTTGGCGCGGAGGCATCCCGGATGGATATTGAGAAGTCAAAAAATGACCTGGCTTTAAATGTTGCCAGTTCTTACCTGCAGGCCCTGCTGGCACGCGAGCAAATAAATGTGGCGGAAGTGCAGGTGCAACAAACACAGGGACAATTGCTGGATACCCGTAAACGTGTGGATGCCGGTACCCTGCCGGAATTAAACGCTGTTCAACTGGAAGCACAACTGGCCACAGATAGTTCCAACCTGATTACCGCCAAAGCCAATGCCGAGCAAAGCGTTTTAAGCCTTAAAGCATTATTGTACCTGGATGCTGCGGCGTCTTTTGAACTGGATGCTCCCCCGGTAGAGAAAATACCGGTAGAATCCATTGCCGAATTGCAACCGGATTTTGTTTTTAACATGGCCCTGAAGTTCCAACCCGCACAAAAATCAAATGAACTCAGGATAAAATCGCTGGAGGCTGGTGTAAAAGCAAGCCGTGCCCTCATGTATCCTACCCTGGCGGCCTTTGGCGGGCTGGGCTCCAATTTTTCCAATTCATTAAAGGAAATTAAATCGGTTGATTACCTGGGTTATTACCCGTCAGACCCCGGCGGCCCCGTTGCGTTGGGTCCCGGCGGCGCATTTTATCCTATTGTAAGCCCCAATATAAAAGCCAACCAGGGAAGGAAGTCCTTTGGTAAGATTTGGAATGGCTACTTTTCCCAGCTCAGCAATAATTTTGGACAGAATTTTGGTCTGCAGCTAGGCATCCCCATTTTAAACGGAGGCCAGGCCAATATCAACTATCAGAAAACAAAGCTAAACCTCCGGAACGCACAGTTAAACCGCGAAGAGATTGACCAGACACTGAAGCAAAATATCTACCAGGCCTATAGCAGCGCCCTGGCAGCCCTGGAAAAATACAACGCTACACAGTCTTCCGTAAATGCAACCCAGAAGGCCTTTGATTTTGCTACCAAAAGATATAACCTGGGTCTGCTGAGCACCCTGGATTTGATTACCAGTCAGAATAATTTTACAAAGGCAAAACTTGATCTGCTGACATCCCACTATGATTTTGTCTTTAAAATGAAAGTGCTGGAGTTTTATAAAGGACAGGGCATCAAGCTGGAGTGAAACTGGTTGCCATCCGCTATTACAAAACACTATATACAAACAACCTGAAATTTTTTATATGAGCAAGAAATTAATCTGGATATTGGTAAGCGTTGTGCTGCTGGTAGTGTTATTGGTGGTGGCGCAGAAAAGCGGCGTCTTTGGCAAAGACGAAGGCACAAAAGTGACTGCCGAGAAAGTGCAGAAACGAACCATTATAGAAACTGTGACCGCCAGTGGTAAGGTATATCCCGAAATTGAAGTAAAAGTAAGCCCAGATATCTCGGGCGAAATTGTTGACCTAACCGTACAGGAAGGAGACAGCGTGCGAAAAGGCCAGGTGCTGGCAAGAATTTATGCCGATATCTATGCCACGCAACGCGACCAGGCCTCTGCTTCCGTAAGCCAGCAGGAAGCAGTTGTATCCAACAGTACCGCCCAGCTGGATGCGTTAAAAGCTTCCTTGGACCTGGCAGAAAAAACATATAATCGCCAGAAACAACTGGCAAATGATAAGGTAATATCAAAATCTGAATTTGAACAGGCAGAGAGTTCCTACCTCACCGCCAAAGCAAATTACAATGCGGCCGTACAGGGCATAAAAGGCGGTCGGGCCGGGGTTCAGAATGCCCAGGCCAATCTTACCAAAGCCAATAAGGATTTGAGCCGTACCATTATTACATCGCCCATGGATGGTGTTATTTCCTTGCTAAGCGTAAAAAAAGGAGAACGCGTGGCGGGTAACAGCTTTAACGTGGGAACGGAAATGATGCGTGTGGCAGACATGAGTAAGATTGAAGTAAGAGTAGACGTAGGCGAAAACGATATACCGAAGGTACACCTGGGCGATTCCGCAGTCATTGAAGTGGATGCCTATAACAAAAGGAAATTCATGGGCATCGTTACCCAGATTGCCAGCAGCAACAAGGGAGCGGCTACACAGAGTCTCGCCAGCACTTCTACAGACGTAACCAATTACGAAGTGCGTATCCGCCTGTTGCCCGATTCATACAAGGACCTGATTGACCCAACAAGACCAAAGAGTTTTCCCTTCCGGCCTGGTATGAGCGCCAGCGCCGATATACAAACCAAGCGGCATGAGAATGTATGGTCTGTTCCCATTAATGCCGTTACAACAAGAGAAAAAGGAACCGATAAGGTAGCGGCTGTTAAAGACCCCGGTACCAACGCAACAGCTGATCAAAACAACAATCCCGATCAGAAGGTAACTGCGGTTGCTGATCTGGATGAAGTGGTTTTTGTTTTACAGCCCGACAAAAAAGTAAAAAAGACAGTGGTTAAAACAGATATACAGGATATCAACAATATTGAAATAACCAGCGGACTGAAAGATGGGGACATGGTGATTACCGGCCCTTATGGCACCATCAGCAAGATACTGAAAGACGGCGCGGTGGTGAACGTGGTTGACAAGGACAAGCTTTTTGAAACCAAGAATTAGGGGAATAAAGAATTGGGAGATGGCGGCAGGAAACTGGCAATCCAAGCCGGGCAATTGCTATCCCAATTCTCAAGACCCCGCCATTCATAAAAATACATCATGTTTCGTTTTGGCGTAATAGGAGGGGGAAGCTGGGCAACCGCACTGGTAAAAGTCCTGACGGATAATAAATTGCCGGTAAACTGGTGGGTGAGAAACGAAGCCACGGTGCAGCATATCCGCCTCAGGCATCACAACCCTAATTATTTAAGTTCTGTTTATTTTGATACCAGCCTTTTAACAATAGACACGCATATTGAAACAATCATCGGCCAAAGCAACTGCGTCATTATAGCCATGCCATCGGCCTATGTGGCGGAAGCCTTCCGGCGGTTGCCCGCAAACGCCTTCCACCACAAAAAAATAATATCCGCGGTAAAAGGCATTCTGCCCGAACAGAATTTATTGCTGAACGACTACCTCAAACAATATTTTGATGTTGCATTAAACGATTATTTTACCGTCATGGGCCCCTGTCATGCAGAAGAAGTGGCCGCGGAAAAATTATCTTATCTCACATTTTCCGGTACCGACGAACAAAAATTGCCGCAACTGGCGGGTTGTTTTAAAACCTGGTACCTCAATATAGTAATAAACAACGATGTATATGGGGTGCAATACGCCGCCATTCTTAAAAATATCTATGCGCTGGGTGCGGGCATCGCCCACGGGCTTGAATATGGCGATAATTTCCTGAGTGTATTAATAGCTAACTGCGCCGATGAAATGGCCGGGTTCTTAAAAAAAGCAGGTATCCGCAACGTGGATGTGGGTGTACACGAAGCACCATTGGAGCTGAACAAAAAAACCGCCAATTATGCGGCCTCGGTTTACCTGGGCGATTTGCTGGTAACCTGTTATTCGCTTTATAGCCGTAACCGCAGTTTTGGCAATATGATAGGGAAGGGTCATACCGTTAAAACGGCCCTGCTGGAAATGAATATGGTTGCCGAAGGCTATAACGCCAGCCGCTGTATCCATATCATTAACAAAGAGGTTGAGGCGACCATGCCCATTGCAGATACCCTATACCGCATATTGTGGACGGGTCTGGCCCCCCGGGATGGCTTTAACAAAATAGAAGAAACATTAATCTGATTTCCGGAAACGTTTGTATTGTTACCAGCGTTAAATTGACAGGCAAGCGTCTGAAACAGCGGGATGGAATGAAGACGTATTAGGGCGCCGGGTTACCCTTACATCATCAACCATGATGTCTTTTTCGTTTACAGGGTTTCGTTATGCGGCGCTCATTGCAATGATGCTTGTTCTGGCATTGGTACTGTCTGTAAAATACCTGCTTCATCATAAGAGCCATTGACGGCAGGGGCAACCAGCAGAACGTCCTCTGGCGTAAAAAATAAATCGGCGGCAATACCGTCTGCAAAAAGTTTCCCTTCCCTGGTTAGTCGTAAAAGAGTGTCGTTTAACAGGAGTTTTCCTTCCTTAATATAGCGAAGGCTGTTTGTTAGCAATCGCTGCCGGGCGTTTTCCCCAAAACCGGCGGCCACGCGGGCAAGATCAAGACCTTCCGATACCCGCAAAGAAGTCATAATATATTCATTCAGCCGTTGTACCGGGCTAAGCCGTTCTTCTTCAAAAATTAATGTATGAAGATTGAGTGAAGCGATATACCGGGCATTATTTGCAATATTCCATTGCCGGACGGAGCCGTTAAAAGAATGGGCAGCCGGACCAAGGCCCAGGTATTTTTTGCCACCCCAATACGACGAATTGTGCCGGCTACGGTGGCCCGGCAGGGCAAAATTTGATATCTCGTAGTGCTCATATCCAGCCTCCTGCAGCCAGTCTGCCAGTAAAAGAAAATGCCTGGCCTGTTTTTCCGGATCCGTATCCTGTTTTTTATGCCGGGCAATCATTTTTTGCAGGGCGGTTCCGGGCTCAACCGTTAGCGCATAGCAGGAAAGATGGGGTATGCCCATGGCCAGCGCGATGGATACATTCTCCGCCCATCGCTGGTCCGTTAAACCCGGGGTTCCGTAAATAAGATCAACAGAAAGGTTGTGAAAGCCAGCCTGCCTTGCCAAGGCTATGGCCGACCTGGCCTGGTTTGCATCGTGGGCGCGGTTCATCCACCGCAGGTCCTCGTCAAAAAACGACTGCACGCCAATGCTTAGCCTGTTAATCCCCCTCTCTTTCCAGTCGTTCAGTCGTTCTGCGCTGATATCATCGGGGTTTGACTCCAGGGTTAGCTCGGCATCCGCGGCAAGGCTAAAACAGGATTGAAGCTGCTGCAGGATCCGCCCGATGTCTTCTTTTTCGAGGATAGAGGGTGTGCCCCCGCCAAAATAAACGGTTTCTATCTCCTGTTGCCCCAGGTAATTCTTTTGCAGCATGATTTCTTTCAATAAAGCCGCTATAAAATCGTTCTTATTTTTGAGCGAAACAGAAAAATGAAAATTACAGTAATGACAGGCTTTTTTGCAAAAAGGAATATGAATATAAATGCCGGCCATGAAAATTGTTTTCGGAAATTACAGCGTAATAAATATACATGCCAAAGGTAAGCGTATACTGCCTGAGAAAATGGGTTTTGTCGACCCTTGCGCTGGTGCTAACCGGGTTGGCATGGGGGCAATACCCGTTAAAATATATACCGGTAGACAGGGATACTGTTTTTCTTGAACAGACACTGGGCCTGCAAACAAATTTTTCCAGCCGGCTGGTATGCACTCAATATATTGATAACCTGATCACAAGCCTGCAGGCAAAAGGGTATCCAACGGCTTCTGTAGACAGTGTTTGGGCCGATTCAACCGCCGCGGCTGTCAAGCTTTTTATAGGAGAAACTTATACACTGGCACATATTAAAGTTGATTCGCCGGACAAAAGAATACTGGAACTGGCAGGCTGGAACGAAAAAACCATTGCAAACAAACCACTCCATCTTGCACGTTTACAGCAGCTTCAAGACAACCTGCTTTCCTGGTTCGAAGAAAACGGTTATCCGTTTGCAAAAATTCATTTAGACAGTCTTCGGTTTGAGAACAGCCAGTTAAATGCTAACCTGAAAATTGACAAGGGGCCGCAGTATAAAATAGACAGTTTGCGGGTGTTCGGCAATGCCCGGATCAACAATATTTTTGTTCAGCGTTACCTGGATATAAAAAACGGCAGCTACTACCAGAAAAGTAAACTGGAAAATATCAACAAAAGGTTTCTGGAGCTGCCTTATGTCCAGGAAAAAAAATCATGGGATATGACGATGCTGGGTACCGGTTCCATCCTGAACCTCTACCTGGAACCCAAAAAAAGCAGCCAGGTGAACCTGCTAGTGGGGTTTTTACCGGCAACCCAGGCCTCCAATAATAGTTACGATGTAGTGCGAACCAAATTGCTGTTTACCGGCGAAGCAACCATCAACCTAAAAAACGCCCTGGGCAATGGCGAACTGATTGGCCTGGACTGGCAGCAACTGCAGCAAAAATCGCCCAAGCTAAACCTCCAGTACCAGCAGCCGTATTTGTTTGGATCGCCGTTTGGCATCACCACTTCTTTTGATTTGTATAAAAAAGATTCCTCCTACCTGAACCTCAATTTCCTGGCGGGTGTGCAATATGCATTGTCTCTGAACCAAACCGCCAAGGTGTTTATCCAGGCACGGGGTACCAATCTTTTAAATGTAGACACCGTAGCCCTGAAAGCAAACCGGAAATTGCCGGATGCCATTGACGTGCATTCTTTTAATGTTGGGGTAGACTATACCGTTAGTAAAACAAATTACCGGCTTAACCCGCGCCGGGGTTACGAGATCCAGTTAACTGCCTCGGCCGGTACCCGGAACATAAAAAAGAACAATGTGATTGTAAAGCTGTCGGACCCCGATTTTACCTATGCTTCTCTATACGATACGATACAACTAAAGACTTACCAGTTTAGCATAAAAACGGCGATCGCCAAATACCTGCCCCTGGGCCGGCAATCAACATTGAAAGCCTCTTTTACCGGCGGATGGCTGCAAAGTCCCAGCATTTTCCGTAACGAGCTTTTCCAACTGGGAGGCTACCGGTTAATGCGCGGTTTTGATGAAGAAAGTATTTTTGCTTCACGGTACGCGGTTACAACTGCTGAATACCGTTACCTGGTGGGTTTGAATTCATTCTTTTTTGTTTTTGCAGATGGGGGATGGGCGCAAAATAAAAGTGTGAGCGTACAAACCAGCAATACCTATATTGGCCTGGGGCTTGGTATGGCTTTTGAAACCAAGGCGGGCATCTTCAATATTTCTTATGCCAATGGAAAAAGGAATGATTTGAAATTTGACCTCCGCCAGTCTAAAATTCATATCGGGTACCTGAATTATTTTTAGGCGGGTATTGAAATCGGCCGGTGGTTTTCAGGATACTAAAAAGCCGCTGACAGGTAAAAAAATATTATTTCCCGGGCACTCCTGCAAGTCTTGTTATTTTTGTATTTGTAATCAGTATTTGTGAAGTATATTTTTTATTCGATTCTTTTGTTGTCTGTCAACTTGCTGCAAGCCCAGGCGCCCGCCCATACCGGCCGGCGGCCACCAGCGGTAAAAAAAATCCTGGCCGGTAAAAAAGATGCCGGCCATTCGCCTGCTGTCCTTGGGGTGGATACAACGGGGAAAAAACCTGATAGGGTGCGGCTCCTGCAGACGGCGCTTTTTAAATCGGACCGGGCCCCGGTTTCTTACCGGGCGGTCTTATATACCAACCCCTATTATGATTTTTTTGGACCCCCGGAGAACCTGGTTGCCAGGGAAAGGCAACCCGCCGGCAAGGAAGGGCTGTTTTATTTAATGGCGGGTCTGCTGTTTTTCTTTGCGCTTATTAAATACCTATTTAACAGGTATGTCACCAATCTTTTGGGGCTGTTGTTCAGGGGTTCATTGAGGCAAAAACAAATCCGGGAGCAATTGTTACAGACCCCGCTTCCCTCCCTGTTTTTAAATATCTTTTTTGTAATTGTTGCCGGTCTGTATATCTTCTTTTTGCTGCATTATTATCAGGTAATGCCAGGCACGCCGTTTTGGTTGCTGCTGGCGTACTGTATAGTTGCGGTAGCCGTTGTGTACGTGTTTAAATTCATGATATTAAAGCTTACCGGCTGGATTTTTAATATGCGGGAAGCCGCAGACACTTATATATTTATCGTATTCTTGATAAATAAGTTACTGGCCATATTCCTCTTACCCCTGCTGATAGTAATGGCTTTTGCCCCTTCATCCTGGCAAAATGTGCTGCTAACGCTCTCTTATATAATGGTAGTGTTGTTTTTCGCCTACCGCTATATTGTGTCTTTTGCGCCCGTAAGAAGGGAAGTTAAAGTTAGCCAGTTCCACTTTTTTATGTACCTTTGCGCCTTCGAGATAATGCCGCTATTACTGATTTATAAGGTATTATTACATTTTTTCTAAGTAGTTATTCTTAAAATTGCGAAACCATATCCAGTAAGAAATGGTAAAGAACGGTGAAAGAAATACGGCTTCAGCTGTCGCGAAGACTAAAAAGATTAAGAAAGTCCTTATTACCCAACCCAAACCGGAAACGGACAAATCGCCGTATTACGAATTGGCTAGAAAGTATAGCATCGAGCTGTCTTTTCATCCTTTTATCCGACTGGAGGGCATCGCCCCAAAAGAATTCCGAAAGCAAAAGATTGATATTGTTAACTATACGGCGGTGATATTTACCAGCCGCAACGCCATTGATCATTTTTTCCGTACCTGTGAGGAAATGAAGGTCAATATCTCGCAGGACACCAAGTATTTCTGCATAACGGAGGCCGTGGCGCTCTATCTCCAGAAATTTATTCTTTACCGCAAACGCAAGGTTTTCTATGGCGCCGACGGCACCAATAAGAGCATGTTTGACGTGATCAACAAACACAAGGAAAACGAAAAATTTCTGTACCCGGTTTCCGAGAACCAGCAGGATAATGAAATAGTGGGCTGGCTAAGACAACACAACTGTGAATATGCCACGCCTTATATGTACCGCACCATCAGCGCAGATGTAAAAGACGTGATGGGCGATGAAGAATTTGATGTTATTTGTTTTTTCACCCCCAGCGGCGTAAGAAGCCTGTTTGATAACTGTCCCCGGTTCAAGCAGAACGGAACTAAGATTGGCGCCTTTGGCAACAATACTTCCAGGGCCGTGGAAGAAGCGGGTTTGTTATTAGATATCAAGGCTCCGCTGCCACAAGCCCCCTCCATGGCGGCTGCCCTTGACAAGTACCTGGCCGGGGTAATCCCCTCCTGATAGCACCGGACGGCTGATCGGACGCCTGCCTGCAACTGCGGATATACCCGCAATTTCACTTATCACAACTTTCAGTGAACTCTGGTGTTTTAAAAAGCACAAATTTCTTCCATGACGCATACCAACCGGTTAATCCAGGAAACCAGCCCTTATCTGCTTCAGCACGCCCATAACCCCGTAGACTGGTATCCCTGGGGCGATGAGGCCTTGCAAAAAGCCCGTAAAGAAAACAAACCCATACTCATCAGCATTGGATATTCGGCCTGTCATTGGTGTCATGTAATGGAAAAAGAAAGTTTTGAAGACTCCGCCGTGGCGGCCATTATGAACGAGCATTTCGTTAACATAAAGATCGACCGGGAAGAAAGACCGGATCTTGATCATATTTACATGGATGCGGTACAGGTAATGACCGGCAGTGGGGGCTGGCCATTGAACGTGTTTTTAACGCCAGCTGCAAAGCCTTTTTATGGTGGCACCTATTTCCCGCCGCGGAAAGCCTATAACCGTTCGTCTTGGACCGATGTGCTGCAGGGTATCATACATGCTTTTGCGGAGCAGCAGGACGAAGTGGTAATGCAGGCAGAAAACCTTACCGCCCACCTACTGCAATCAAATAATTTTGGCGAGGCGTTCGATGGCGCGGTTTTTACAAAAGAAAATGCCGACCTGATTTTTGAAAACCTGATGAAAACCGCCGATAAAATCAAGGGTGGGTTTGGCGGGGCTCCCAAATTTCCGCAGACTTTTTCCATCCAGTACCTGCTGCGATATTTTTATTTCTACCGGAACGAAGCAGCGCTGCAACAGGCCTCTTTAAGCCTCGATAAAATGTTTTATGGCGGTATTTATGACCAGGTGGGTGGTGGTTTTGCGCGTTATGCCACTGATGACAACTGGCTGGTGCCACATTTTGAGAAAATGCTGTACGACAATGCCCTGCTGGTGACAACCCTAAGCGAGGCCTACCAGCTAACACACCACAAGCGTTATGCTGAAACCATCCGGCACACCATGGCTTTTGTGGAAAGAGAGCTGATGTCTGCTGAAGCGGGTTTTTATTCCGCCCTGGATGCCGACAGCGAAGGGGAGGAAGGTAAGTTTTATGTATGGGACAAACAGGAGATAACGGATATACTGGGGCCCGATGCAGACCTGTTCTGCCGGTATTACGATGTTTCCGATGCGGGTAATTGGGAAGGGAAGAATATTTTGCAGGTTCCGGCAGCACCCGAGGTATTTATAAAACATACGGCTATTGATGAGCAGGCGCTGCAGGCATTGCTTGAGAATGGTCGGAAAAAGTTACTTGCGCAACGGGGCAAAAGGGTGCGACCCCAACTCGACGACAAAATGCTGCTGGGCTGGAATGCGCTGATGAATACGGCCTGCAGTAAAGCGTATGCAGCTACCGGGGAAGAACATTACCGGGAACTGGCTATCCGCAATATGCAGTTTATTACGGATAATTTTTCCGCGGAACAAGGTTTTTTTCATACTTGTAAAAACGGTACCGCCCGGTATACCGCGTTTCTTGACGACAACGCCTTCCTGGTGCAGGCCCTTATTTCTTTACAGGAAATAACCGGCCAGGTAGACTACCTGGTCCGGGCACAAAATATTACCCGGTACATATTAGATGGGTTTGCCGAACCCGCTTCTCCATTTTTCTTTTTTACGCATTCGGACCAGACCGACTTGATAGTAAGAAAAAAAGAAATATATGACAGCGCCATTCCGTCGGGTAATTCAGTAATGGCCGGCAACCTGTTTTACCTGGCGCGCGTATTTGATATAAGTGCCTGGGAAGAAAAAGCGGTAGCCATGATAGGGGCGTTAAAGTCTTTAATTACCCGGTATCCTGCCTCCTTTGGCGGCTGGGCCAGCCAGATCCTGTTGGGCGTGCACGGGTTAAAAGAAATTGTGGTTACCGGAGAAAAAATTAACGAAATATTTTTTGAGATTTTACATATTTTTATGCCTGCTAGGGTTTTTCAATCTTCTTCCGTTCCCAATGAAACATTTCCCTTACTAAAAGGTAAGCAATTCAATCATTCTTTACGTATATACGTATGTGAAAATTACGTGTGTAACCCACCTTTGACCAGTCTGGCCTCTTTTACTCAAAAGTTTAATACCCAACAAATTATAAAATAATTAAGGAAGTTCTTTACCTATACAATAAATCAATATTAATTCTCGTTTATTACGAACGGGGATTTTTACGATTTGACATTTAAGAAAAAATTTCTAAACTTGTAGCGAATGTTCACAAAACATTATATTTGCCGATTACCCTTTAATATTATGAAAATGAAAAACCTGTCCATGCTTTTAGCAGCCGCTACCGTCTTGTTAGCAGGCTGTGGCAAATCCGGAAAGTCCTCCAAAGGGTTGCCAAATGACGGCCAGCTACACGGAGTAGCCCCCAACAATAAATACCAGCTTCCAAAACCTCCCGGCATGGTGTATATTCCGCCAGGTACCTTTCATATGGGACCCAGCGACGAGGATGTGAACTATGCCTATATCGCACGTAATAAACAAGTGTCAATCAGTGGATTCTGGATGGATGCCACCGAGATCACCAACAACGAATACCGCCAGTTTGTACAGTGGGTAAGAGACTCCACGGCTGCCAAGCTGATGGGTTATGTAAAAAGCGTAGACGGTGTTGACATGGTTGACTGGAAAAAAGCCGCTACTATTAAATGGGGCGATAAGGCAACCATTGAAAAAATTGACCAGATGGTGGTTACGGTTGAAAACCGCATTTTTGGCAAAAAAGAAATTGATGCCAACAAGTTATTTTACCATTCTGAAGTCTTTGAGACCAAGGAAGCAGCGCGCAGGGAAAATGCCGGCAAACCACGGTCTCAGTTTATCGTAAAAAAAGACATTCGAATTTACCCGGATACATTGGTTTGGATTAGGGATTTCTCCTATTCTTACAATGAGCCGATGACCAAAAGATATTTCTCTCACCCCGCTACTGGTAACTACCCTGTGGTAGGTGTAAACTGGAACCAGGCAACTGCTTTCTGCGAGTGGAGAACTCATTATCTGAACGCTTTCCTTGAATCAAAGAAAAGGTCACAGGAATCTGATTTCCGTTTGCCAACAGAAGCAGAGTGGGAATATGCTGCCCGTGGCGGCCGTTCACAATCTATGTTTCCCTGGGGTAACTATTACCTGAGAAACAAGAAAGGCTGTCTGCTGGCCAATTTCAAACCAGGCCGCGGCAACTATCCGGAAGACGGCGGTTTCTATACCGTGCGTGCAGATGGCTACTGGCCCAACGATTTTGGTTTGTATTGTATGGCAGGTAATGTGGCAGAGTGGACTTCTTCGCTCTTCTATGAAGGTGGCTATAATTTCCAGCATGATATGAACCCGGATATCCGTTATGACGCCAAGGATTCTGATCCTCCGCGTATGAAAAGAAAGGTAATCCGTGGTGGCAGCTGGAAAGACGTAGGCTATTTCCTGCAAACCGGTACGCGTGCATACGAATACCAGGACACTGCTAAGTCTTATATCGGTTTCCGTACTGTTATTGATTTACCAGCATTACAGGGTCGCCGCTGATATTTAACAAATTTGAGCAAAATTTTTTACTGAAATTTCCGTTAATACATTGATTAAATAAATCAACGAAATATCCTTTTCTCTAAAAACCCGTTTAAAAACTCTAAAAAAACGAAAACTATGGCTGGAGTAAGCAGATCTACAGACAAATTGGTAAATGTATTTGTATGCGTTGGCGCTGCAGTAGTAATCTTTGGTGCCTGGGCTAAAATCCTTCACCTCTCTTTTGCGAACCAAATGCTGACCATCGGACTTTTAACAGAAGCCGCGATATTCCTGATATATGCATTTTTACCGCCTCCCGGACAAGAAATGGCTGCCTTAGCAGAAGCACTTCCTAAAATGGGTAATTCAGGCAACCCTTCATTGAACGCTCTGGACAAAATGATGACGGAAGCTGATGTTACACCTGCTAACCTGAAAAAACTGAGCGAAGGATTCCAGAAATTCGGCGCCTCTGTTAACCAGATAAAAGACGTTTCTGAAGTGGTTACTGCTACTTCCGAATATACGGCAAAAACAAAAGAAGCCACCGGTGCACTGGGTTTAATGAAAGAAGCCTATGTAAAATCGGCTGCCACCATGCAGTCTTTTAATGATGCTTCTGAATCTACCAAACAGTTCCATGGCCAGGTACAGATACTGACTAAAAACCTGGGCTCCCTGAATACCATTTACGAACTGGAATTGCAGGATACCAATAACCACCTGAAAGCAATGAACAACTTCTACAGCAATCTTGCCACTGCCTCACAGGCAATGCAGGGAAGCGTAGCAGATGCCAAGAAAACCCAGGAACAGATCACCCTGCTGGCTAAAAACCTCAGCAGTCTGAACCAGGTATACGGCAACATGTTAACTGCCATGCAGGGTAAACAATAAGTATGTAGAGATAGAGAAAAGAACAGCCATTGTTTTATTTCGATTTCCGCACCCGCCCCCGGGCGTAAATGAAAAACCTGATTTAATTAAATTTAATTCACTCACCCATGTCTTTACCAAAAGAGCCCCGGCAAAAGATGATCAATATGATGTATTTGGTGCTTACAGCATTGCTGGCACTGAATGTATCTAATGAAGTATTGGAAGCCTTTAAAACCGTAGATAAAAGTATTGTAACATCTAATACATCCCTCGATACAAAGAACAAAGTTATTTATAGCTCGTTTTCCGATGAATTAAAGGATGAACAAACGAAAGCAAAAGCCGCTATCTGGGCGCCCAAGGCGGCACAGGTACAAAAATTGTCTGCTGATATGGACACATATTTAGCAAGCATGAAGCAGCAGCTGAAAGAAGAGTCCGGCCTTAAAAAAGATGATAAAGGACAGGAAGAATTTAAGGAAGATGACCTGGATGCCGCTACCCGTTTGTTTACTGAAAAAGGGGAAGGCAAGAATATGTATGAAAAGCTTATCGCCTACAAAAAGAATGTACTGGCCGTTTTAAACCCAGATGAATTTAAAGACAATCTTTTGCTGCAAAAGGAAATCCGGGTTAAACGCGCTGAGTTTGAAAAAACACTGCCGCTTGATATGACCGTTCCGGATAAAGCCAATGCGGAGAAATCAGGCGATAACGCAAAGGACTGGACGTTTAACTATTTTCACATGACGCCCACCATTGCCTCGCTGACCATCCTCAGCAAGTTTCAGAACGATGTAAAAAATTCTGAATCACAGCTGGTAGATTATATCCATTCGCAGGTAGGAAAGGTTAAGCTGGTGTTCGACCAGTTCCAGGCAATTGCCCAGGCAAACCGCACTTATGCAATGCCCGGTGATGAAATTGAGATTACCGCAGGTGTAGGCGCATTCAGCGCAGCCGCCAAGCCTAAAATATATGTTGGTGGCCAGCTGCAGAATTTAGCTGCCGATGGTACCGCTTCTTTTAAGACAACTGCCAGCGGCGCTGGTGACCATACCGTTGATGTAAGGATTGAGTTTACCAAACCTGACGGTCAGCCGGCAGTCGTAAACAAACCCGTAAAATACACGGTGGGTACGCCTTCCGGTTCATCTGTGTTCCTGGAAAAAATGAACGTGCTGTACATTGGTGTTGATAACCCAATGACAATTTCAGCCGGCTCCGCCGGTCTTGAAAAAATGCAGGTGAACATTGGTGGTAATGGTACCATCACTTCGGTAGGCAACGGCCGGTTTATTGCCAAACCCTCTTCACCCGGTACAGCTAAAATCAACGTAACGGTTAATGGTAAAACAACGCCTTTTGAAATGAGGGTAAAACGTTTGCCGGATCCCAATGCATTTGTAGGACAAAGCAAGGGTGGAAGCACTTCATCCGCTGCTTTTAAAGCTCAGGGTGGTGTAAGGGCCCAGCTAGAGTCTGATTTTGACGCACCCTTCCAGGTGCTTGGTTATACCGTAGCTGCCAACGTAGGTATTTATAGGGAAGTATCCAACGAAGGAGCAAGATGGAGCGAAGCGTCACAGGCCCTGATAAAACAGGCCGGCCCAGGTTCACAGGTATTCTTTGACAAGATACGTGTAAAAGGACCTGATGGCACGATTCGTGAATTACCCGGTATATTTTTCAATCTTAAATAGTTACTTGATATAAATTCTGGAGCAATGAAAAACCGAATCATCAAATTTTGCCTCTTGGTAACTGTACTGGCAGTATGTACAGGACAGGCGGATGCGCAAGCCAAGAAACGTGTGGTTAAGAAAAGAACAACCACTGCCAAGAAAAGCACTAAAAAAAGCTCGTCGAAGGCCATCGCTACTATAGCTACCCCGGCAAAAGATACCACCAGCCCGGTATTGCCCGAGCCGGAGTTAAACCTTGGCACCATACGCAAAAGCCTGCGCAATGATGATGCGGTGGAACGCAACCTGGTAAAAGAAAGAACGCCGCTTCCCTACGAGCATATCCGCGAGGACGATGCCGTTTACCGGCAGCGTTTGTGGAGGGAGATTGACGTGCATGAAAAAATGAACCTTCCCTTTGTGTATAAAGCAGATGGCGACAACGGTAACCAGCGTTTTATCATTATTTTACTGAATGCTATCAAAAGCGGTGAAATAACCGCCTTCAGTTCAATTGACGACCGGTTTACCACTCCAGTGACCCTGAGAGAAATTACCGAGCAACTGATAGGCAAGCCGCACACCATTCAGGTTCCAGACTTAGTCAAAGACCCGGACTTATCCAAAGGTATTATGAAGGATTCCCTGATAACCGAAGAGTTTAATGCCGATGATATTGAAAAATACTGGATCAAGGAAGATGTTATTTTCGACAAGGAATCATCCCGCCTGCATACCCGTATTTTAGGTATCGCGCCTTTAAAAACGATTAAGAATACGGATGGCTCTTTCAGGGATGTAACTCCGTTGTTCTGGGTATATTACCCCGATTTACGCCCCATGCTGGCAAAATACGAGGCCTATAACGGCAAAAACTTTGGCGCCCGCTTAAGCTGGGAAGAAATGTTCGAAAGCCGGATGTTTGCCAGCCGGATTATCAAATCAACTGTTGAGAACCCCAATGACTTGTTTATTTCGGGTTTTATCAAAGACCCTATCCTTCGCCTTCTGGAAGGAGATAATATCAAGGAAAAAATATTTAACTACGAGCAGGACCTCTGGTCTTACTAAATAAAGCACTTTTACTAAAGAAGCATCGTATTTATACGGTGCTTTTTTTTTATGCCTGGCATCAATATTACTCCTTAGCAACTTTAAAAAAATACCCTTAATGGGGTATTGGATTGTGAAATATGTTTGCTATTTTTACAACGGTTTTTCATAGGATATTGGATTTTAAAAACGGGGCTGGATTT
>JBDTVE010000278.1:0-8183 GCA_040007355.1 Bacteroidota bacterium
TTTGTAAAACACATCGATAAAAATACAAAGGCCATTTACCTGGAAACCATTGGTAATCCCCGGCTGAACGTCCCTGATTTCAAAAAATTTGCAGACCTGGCAAAGGAATATGATCTGCCGCTGGTGGTAGACAATACATTCGGTGCTGCAGGTTATTTGTTTCGCCCCATTGCCTGGGGTGCCAATATAGTGGTGCAGTCTGCTACCAAATGGATTGGGGGGCATGGAACGACTATCGGCGGCGTTATTGTGGATGCCGGTAACTACAACTGGGGCAATGGAAAATTCCCGCAGTTTACAGAACCCAGTGAAGGATATCATGGATTGAAATTCTGGGAAGTATTTGGCGAAGGCAACCCGCTGGGTCTGCCCAATATTGCATTTGCCATACGCGCCCGGGTAGAAGGCCTGCGCGATTTTGGTTCATCACAAAGCCCGTTTAATTCTTTTCTATTATTACAGGGACTTGAAACCCTGAGCCTGCGGGTACAGCGTCATGCAGACAACGCCCTGGAGCTTGCGCAGTGGCTAGAAAAACATCCTCAGGTGGATTTTGTGTTATACCCGGGTCTTAAAAGTAACTCGTACAACGAACTGGCTACGAAATACCTTACAAATGGTTTTGGCGGCGTCTTAAATTTTGGTGTGAAAGGCGGAAAGGAAAACGCCAGCAAATTTATAGATTCGTTGAAGCTGGCCAGCCACCTGGCCAATATGGGCGATGCCAAAACACTGGCCATACACCCTGCTTCTACCACGCATGAACAATTAAGCGAATCAGAACAAAAAGATGCCGGCGTAGCGCCCAACCAGGTACGCATCAGCGTGGGCATAGAACATATAGAAGATATAAAAGCCGATTTTGAACAGGCTTTTGAAAAAGTTTTTTCAAAACAACTGGTAGGCTAAAACCGTGGCAGCCGGGGTTATACGCCGCGGGCTGCCGCTTTAAATTAATAATATTGCCGGAGCTATTTACATACAACAACACATTTGTGCTGGAGTCGGGTACGGTATTGCCGGGTTACCACCTGGCCTATACTACGCATGGTTCCCTAAATGAAAAGCAGGACAATACAGTGTGGATATTTCACGCACTGACCGCCAACAGTGACCCCGCAGAATGGTGGACGGGTTTGGTGGGAAAGGGAAAATTATTTGACCCCGCCATCCATTTTATTGTTTGTGTAAATATGCCGGGCAGTTGTTATGGCAGCATTGGACCGCTTGACAGGAATACTCAAACGGGCGCACCTTATTATCACGATTTTCCTTTTTTTACGACCCGTGATATGGTACGTGCCTATATGCCACTGCGCGATTTTCTGGGCATCCGAAAAATTCATATTGGTATTGGCGGTTCTATGGGCGGGCAGCAGTTGCTGGAATGGGCAATAGAAGAACCGCAATTGTTTGAATATATTTTCCCGATGGCCACCAATGCACGCCATTCTGCCTGGGGAATTGCTTTTAACGCTTCCCAACGGCTGGCCATTGAAACTGACCCCAGCTGGAAAGAGCGGCATGAAAAGGCGGGTGAAGCCGGCATGAAAGCCGCGCGCAGCATCGCCCTGATTTCTTACCGAAGCTATGCCACCTATGAAACCGGGCAGGCGGAAATCGGCAATGAAAAGTTAATGGATTTTAAAAGCGAGTCTTACCAGCGTTACCAGGGTGAAAAGCTGGCCCGGCGGTTTAATGCGTTTAGTTATTATTTTTTAAGTAAGGGAATGGATGCGCACAATCTGGGACGGGGCAGACCCGGTGTACAAGAAGCCCTTGGGTTGATACAGGCAAAGACCCTGGCAATTGGTATTGAGTCCGATATCCTTTTCCCGCTGGCGGAGCAGGCCTGGCTGGCAAATCATATTCCGGATGCTTCCTATGCACCTATTCAGTCTGCATATGGCCACGATGGCTTCCTGCTTGAGTTTGAACAGATCCATGATGTAATCAGCCGGTTTTTATCAGCAAAAAGAAACAATACAACAGCGCTGGCGGTAAATAGTTAGTAACGGTAACACCCGACTGAATTGTATACTATTTTTATCAATTAAAGCAAATGAATGCAGGTATGGATGCACACAAGAAATTGACCATTGGATTATTTGGCTTTGGCGTGGTAGGGGAAGGTTTGTACAAGGTATTACAGCAAACCCCCTCTTTAAAAGCAACCATAAAAAAAGTTTGTATCAAACACCAGGGCAAGAAAAGGGATGCGCCGGATGATTTGTTTACCACCGACAAAAATGTGTTGCTGAACGACCCCGAGATAAATGTGATAGTAGAAGTCATCAATGAAAGCGAACCGGCCTATGAGATTGTATCTACCGCGCTCATAAACGGCAAGGAAGTGGTGAGCGCCAGTAAAAAAATGCTGGCAGAACACCTGCCGGAATTGCTGGGTTTGCAAAGTAAAACCGGTTTGTCCGTTTTATATGAGGCGGCAGCCTGTGCCTCTATCCCCATCATACGGAACCTGGAGGAATATTATGATAACGACCTACTGCATTCCATTAAGGGCATCGTAAACGGTTCAACCAATTTTATTCTTACCAGGATGTTTGAAGACAAGCTCGATTTTCAGCAGGCGCTTTTGCTGGCCCAGCAATTGGGTTTTGCAGAGAGTGATCCCGTGCTGGATGTACAGGGGTATGATGCCGTAAACAAATGGACCCTGTTACTGGCCCATGCCTATGGCATTGTGACGACTCCCTCCGAAATCATCTTCAACGGCATACAGAACATACAGTTGGGTGATGCGGTGGTGGCTGCTGAAAAACATTTCGACATAAAGCTGGTGGCGCAGGCAAAGAAATTGCAGAACGGGAAAGTAGCCGGTTTTGTGCTGCCGCAGTTTGTACGCCACGACGACCCCCTGGCATTTGTAAAAAATGAATACAACGGGATGGTCATAGAAAGCTCTTTTGCCGACCGGCAATTCTTTTATGGTAAGGGCGCCGGCAGTTTTCCAACGGCTTCCGCGGTGTTAAGTGATTTGTCGGCCTTGCGTTACCAGTATAAATACGAGTATAAAAAATTATACCATCACCAACCCAATGAATTGAGCAATGATTTTCATGTGAAGGCTTATATCAGCTTCGACGACCTGAAATACATTCCCAAGGAACGGTTTGAATGGATTGAAGAATGGCATGCAGATAAGGACCGGAAATACCTGGTGGGCGTGCTGCCTTTTACCGAACTAAAAAACAGCAACTGGTGGAAGGAAAACAATACTTCGCTGATACTGGCTCCCGAGCCCATTGTTGAAGATATGGAAGTTCGCAAGCTAAAAAAGAAAAGCCTGGAACTGGCGGGCATCATTGGATAGGTGCAACGAAAGGATAAGGCATTGCCGTCGGGGTTTTAGCCCGGATAGCCGGCCATGCCATCTGGATGACCGGCTACAAAAAGGCCCCGCGCTTACAGGCAGCCGCCTATGCTTTCAAATTAAGTTTAATCTGTAGTTCCTGGAATTGTTTTTCGTCGATGGTGCTGGGCGCATCCAACATCATATCGCGTCCGCTATTGTTTTTAGGAAAAGCAATAAAATCACGGATGGATTCGCTTCCGCCCAGTAGGGCGCAAAGCCGGTCGAACCCAAATGCAATACCTCCGTGTGGCGGGGCGCCGTATTCAAAAGCCCCCAGTAAGAATCCAAATTTATGCAGGGCTTCTTCTTCGCCCATACCCAGGGCCGTAAACATTTTCTCCTGCAGCTCGCGCTGGAAAATACGGATAGAACCGCCCCCGATTTCATTTCCATTGAGCACCATATCGTAAGCGTTGGCCTTGATACCTGCGTAGGGATGGTTTAGATAGGCAGCGGCATCTTCAATAACCGGGTTGTTGTTGATCATCACCGCTATATGATCGGGTTTGGGGGAAGTGAACGGGTGGTGGCGGGCAACCCAGCGATTGTCTTCTTCCGCGTATTCAAACAGCGGGAAATCCAGCACCCATAGTAATTTATATTCATTGTCTTTACGGAGACCCAGGCGTCTGCCCATTTCCAGCCTCAGTTCACTGATGGCCTTGCGGGTTCTTTCTTCAGCGCCCGCCAGTACCAGGATCAAGTCACCGGGCTGGGCGGCGGTAGCGGCTGCAATCGCCTTTAATTTTTCCTCATTATAAAATTTATCAACACTGCTTTTATAAGTGTTGTCGGTACCGCATTTGATAAATACCATTCCCTTCATGCCTATTTGGGGGCGTTTAACCCATTCTGTTAGTTCATCGGTTTGTTTGCGGGTATACTCGCCACAGCCCGGAACGGCAATAGCAATAACGGTTTCTGCTTCATCAAAAACCTTAAAACCCGCACCACTTACCAGGGCTTCGTTGGCCGGCTTGTTTACGAAAACGGTGACTGGTTTTTTGACATTACACAGTTCCATGCCAAAGCGGATATCGGGTTTGTCGTTTCCATATTTCCACATGGCTTCTTCCCAACTCATCCGCGCTACCGGTTCCGTATAATCGATGTTTTTTGTGTCTTTGAAAATACGTTTTATAAGGCCTTCAAACATATTCAGGATATCTTCCTGCTCCACGAAACTCATTTCACAGTCTATCTGGGTAAATTCCGGCTGGCGGTCGGCGCGCAGGTCTTCGTCGCGGAAGCATTTGACTACCTGGTAATAGCGGTCGTACCCGCTCACCATCAGCAATTGTTTAAATGTCTGCGGGCTTTGGGGAAGGGCATAAAATTGGCCGGGGTTCATGCGACTGGGTACAACAAAATCCCGGGCGCCTTCGGGGGTGGATTTGATTAAAAAAGGCGTCTCAATGTCCATGAACTGGTTCTCGTGGAGATAGTTGCGGGCCGAGCGGTTTACGGCGTAGCGCAGTTCCAGGTTTTTTTTAACAGGATTTCTCCGCAGGTCAAGGAAACGGTATTTCATCCGCAGGTCGTCACCACCATCGGTATCGTCCTGGATGGTAAACGGCGGCGTGATGGATTTGTTGAGCACTTTAAATTCGCTTACCGCCACTTCTATGGCGCCGGTGGAAATATTTGCATTTTTATTGCTGCGCTCCTGTACCCGGCCCTTTGCCTGCAGTACAAACTCGCGGCCCAGCGGCTGGGTATCTAATACCGCGTTTAGGGTTTCGTTTAAAAGCAGTTGGGTAATACCATAACGGTCACGCAGATCCACAAAAGTGATGGCGCCAAATTTACGAACGGTTTGTACCCAGCCGGCCAGGCTTACTTCCTTGCCGGCATCTGTAATCCTCAGTTCCCCACAGGTATGCGATCTGTACATAGCGTAATTAATTAATTGATATTTGATTGGTTAAAAAGTTTACAGGGTGCGCAGGCCATTTTGGCGGACCGTTCAGAAAAATCCTTTTTCAGCTTTTTCAGCCGCGCAAAGGTAACAGAAACCAGCTAGGAATCCATATTTTCGTTCCTGCAGAAAACTGATTCAATGCCCGGAGATACGCTGATAATTACCCAAGTAGGCGACAGTTTACAATTGTCCGATTCCTTGTTCCACCGGCAGTTGGCATCGGTTCCGGGACATGCTGTTGTGAACGATAATACCCGGTTTTTCCTTGTGGTGCTGGTTTTTGTGCTTGTTATAGCCACCCCGTTTTTTATCAACTGGATACGAAGAAGGTGGCTCCGCAACAGTCGGTACCGGAATGCCCGCGCGCATTTTGAACAATACAATGAATGGCTGGCCGAGTACAACGCCTATTATAAAAGCCTGCCCCCGGTCATGCGACAGCGTTTCCTGGAAAGGGTGGCCTGGTTTATGGCTGCCAAAACATTTAACTGTATCAACCCGATCGCTGAAGAGAAAATGCCCTTGCTGATCAGCGCCGCTTCGATACAGATAACCTTTGGGCTGGAAAAATACCAACTTGATTTTTTTGACACCATTTATATCATGCAGCAGAACTACAACTACGGGCGGTATGAGCAACCCTTTGAAGGCCATGTGAACAGCAATGGTATTTATTTGTCGTGGGATAATTTCGTGAAAGGCTATGAAGATTATACTGATGCCGACAATCTGGGCATACATGAAATGGCACATGCACTGGCTTATGTAAATTTTATGCTAGGTACCAACGATGGGCAGGACCCTGACTTTATAAAAAGGTTCTATGCTTTTTCGGCCGTGGCAAGACCCTTGTTTGCGGCTATGCAAAACGGCGGTACCAAACTGCTCAATGCTTATGCTGCCACCAACTACAACGAGTTCTGGGCAGTGGCAGTAGAGACTTTTTTTGAAAAGCCCCTGCATATGAAGGTGGAAATGCCCGCTTTGTACGAGGCTATGTGCAGCCTGCTTAACCAGGACCCGTTGTTGCCGGAGAAGCTTAGAGAATATATTCTGTAACAACTACTTTTTAATCATCGTCTCTTGCTAACCCAGCTAAACCGTTCACCCGCAATCAAAACACATTATCTAATTTAAATACCCAGGCGTCGTTTGCTGCTTGGTTAACCTGTGTTACCAGTGGCGGTTGGATGGTCAGTTGTCCATGCTTAAACGAAAACCGGGTAGGACCGGCAACCCCCAGCAGGGAAAAGGTATTGATTTTATTGATCCCAGGCAGGTTTATAGCTGTTGTTGGAAAATGGGTGCAAAGCAGGTAGAGATCACGCCCCTTTCTTGTAAAATAGATACCGTTTTTATCGGCCCCGGCAGGCGCCTGCTGCCAGGAATGGGTTCCGTAAATGGCTTCCCCGTTTATTTTCAGCCAGTTCCCGATATCGGTCAGGCGTTGTTGCAGGATAACGGGTATGGTGCCATCGGCGTTGGGCCCAATGTCCAGCAGCAGGTTTCCTCCTTTGGCGCATTTTTCAACCAGCAGGTGAATGAGATCCGCGGAACTGGAATAGTCGTTCAGGTTCTCATGACGGTTAATACCAAACGAAAATCCAATACCCCGGCATTCTTCCCAGGGATGTGTCATTTTTTTATCCTTGCCATTTTCGTTGTTGATCAAATCGTATTCGGTGGTGTAGAAGCCGCCATGGTGGCCGCGGGTTTCCTTGCCCCAGCGGTCGTTCACCACCACCTGTTCTTTTACCGGGCTTTCATTGTATAGCCAGGCCAGGAATTGGGTACTCTTCCAAGTTTCGCTTGGGTGTTCCCATTCGCCATCGGTCCAGAAAACATCGGGTTTGTACCGGGTCACCAGGTCTTTCATTTGCGGGATCATGTGCTCGTCTACATATCGGTTTACATCGGATTTGTACAGCGGGTTGAACCATTCATACAGGGAATAATAAAAACCCATGTGCAGACCTTTTGCTTTTACCGCGGTGGAAAGTTCGCCCGCCAGGTCGCGGTGCGGCTCCAGGTCCACACTGTTCCAGTTCCAGGATTGGGTACTGGGCCAGAGAGTAAATCCTTCGTGGTGTTTGGATGTAAGCACTACGTAGCGCGCACCCGAAGCTGCGAATAGGTCGGCCCACTGATTGGGGTCAAACAATTCAGCCTTAAAACTACCTGCAAAATCCTGGTATTTAAAAGAGGGTCCGTATGTTTTCAGGTGATGCTCACGGAAGGCCCGACCAACTTTTCCGGTATCAGCTACCAGCCGGTACCAGTACCATTCTGCATATTTTGAATAAACCTGGTACTCGCTTCCTGTAGGCGCCCAACCCGGAACAGAATAAACGCCCCAATGTATAAAGATTCCAAATTTTGCATCCGTATACCAGGCAGGAACCGGGCGACTGTCAATGGAATGCCAGTCGGCCTGGTAGATTTGCTGCGCCGCCATTTGTAGGCCAACCATCAACAGCATCGCCCAAAAGAATGTTTTGATCTTCATAAATATTTTTTTTACGTTTCAAACACATTTTTTCTTTTTTGTAAATGGCGAATATTCATACTTGCCATTCCACTTGTTTGCAATCCTTCTCATCTTAAAATTGTTAATTAAAATATAATCCGCGCCGCCAGTCTGCCCGGTAGCGGCCAGTGCCAAACCATCGCGGGCTAGGTTTCGTATTATATATAGTCATCCTGGCTATAATAAACCATCGCCAACACTCCCTGCGCCGGCAGCCCGATTTATTTACTGGTTAAATACAGATTAAAAAAAACATCATGAAACAAATGTAGAAAGAAGTGTATGATTCATTCATTAAAATTTAACAACATGAAGAAAGTGTTAATGATTATTGTAATGGCGCTGGGTCTGGCGGCCAC
>JBDTVE010000279.1:0-23942 GCA_040007355.1 Bacteroidota bacterium
GGAGCCGCCTTTTTTGGAGCCGCCTTCTTTTTTGGAGCCGCCTTTTTCCTGGGGGCTACTTTTTTTGAAGCTGCTTTCTTTTTTGAAGCTGCTTTTTTCTTTGGAGCTGCTTTTTTCTTGGGGGCTGCTTTCTTTTTAGGGGCTGCTTTTTTGGTTTTTCCTTTTTTAATGACTGCTTTTTTTGGAGCCGCTTTTTTAGCTACTTTTTTTGGAGCTGCCTTCTTTTTTGGTGCAGGCTTTTTAGCTTTTTTCTTGCTGGCCATATTGTTTTTGAATTTTTAGGTTAGAAATGACATTCTAAATTTAGTAAAGCTGTTCCAAATAGCAACAATATTTAGGCAGGTATTTAATATTTTTTTGATAAAGGTTTTACCGGCGCAACAGGGCGTATTAGAAAAACGAGGATGGCTTCGGTACGGAATGTGAACTTCCGGCGGTTTCTTTGCTGGTTCTGACGAGGCTTTTTTAGCCGGTTTCCTAATTTAAAAGAGTAGTTTTTTATTCAGCCGAATTGGTTACCTTTGCGCCCCAAAAGCTGCCCGGCCAAAAGCCCGGTAGCCCGGGCGGCAACGGGTGTGGTGAAGGAGTTTTTAGGCGTTGCCAGGCGGTAGGTGGGGCAGGGGGGCTTACAAGCATCCCAACAGCATTTAAACGTTTTAATATACAATAATGGCAGACTTAAAATTTCAAAGAAACTTTGGTATTGCGGCTCATATTGACGCCGGTAAAACAACTACAACGGAACGCATACTCCGTTACACGGGCATGATTCACCGCATTGGTGAAGTGCATGACGGCGCTGCTACCACCGACTGGATGGAGCAGGAAAAAGAACGCGGTATTACCATTACCTCAGCTGCTGTTAGCTGCCAGTGGAACTTTCCCACCGACAAGGGAAAGGAATACGCAGACACCAAAAAATATTCGTTTAACATAATTGATACACCTGGTCACGTGGATTTTACGGTGGAAGTAGAACGCTCCATGCGTGTACTGGACGGACTTATTGCCCTGTTCTCTGCCGTGGACGGCGTGGAACCGCAGTCTGAAACGGTTTGGCGCCAGGCAAACCGTTACGGCGTACCCCGTATCGGCTTTGTAAACAAGATGGATCGCGCAGGTGCCGACTTCCTGATGGTGGTTAAACAGGTAAAAGAGATGCTGGGTTCCAAGGCTGTTCCCCTGCAGTTACCCATTGGCGCCGAAGATGATTTTATAGGCGTGGTGGATCTGATTAAAATGAAGGGCATTATCTGGCATATGGAAACAGAGGGAATGACCTTCGATGAAATAGAAGTTCCTGCCGATATGCTGGAAGAAGCAAAAGAATGGCGGGCACAGCTGGTGGAGGCCGTTGCTGAATACGACGACCACCTAATGGAAAAATTCTTTGACGACCCCAATAGTATCACCGAGGATGAAATGCATGAAGCCATCCGTAAAGCAACGGTAGACCTTAGCATTGTGCCCATGATGTGTGGTTCTTCGTTTAAAAATAAAGGGGTGCAAACGGCCCTGGATGCGGTTTGTCGTTACCTGCCTTCGCCCGTTGACATCCCCGATACGGTGGGTACCAATCCCGATACCGGTGAACAGGAAACCCGTAAAGCCGATCCAAAAGCGCCGTTTGCGGCCCTGGCATTTAAAATCATGACCGACCCGTTTGTGGGCCGGCTGGCATTTTTCCGCTGTTATTCTGGCCACCTGGATGCAGGCTCTTATGTATTGAACGTTAGAAGTGGTAAAAAAGAACGCATCAGCCGTATCATGAAGATGTTTGCCAATAAACAAAACCCCATTGATTTTATTGAAGCGGGTGATATTGGCGCTGCCGTAGGGTTTAAGGAAATCAAAACCGGGGACACTTTGTGTGATGAAGATCACCCCATTGCCCTGGAAAATATGTTTATACCTGAACCGGTAATCGCCATCGCCATAGAACCCAAGGCACAGGCCGATGTGGACAGGATGGGTATGGCCATTGCCAAACTGGTGGAAGAAGATCCGACCCTGCGTGTAAACACGGACGAGGAAACCGGGCAGACCATTTTACGTGGTATGGGTGAGCTTCACCTGGAAATCATTGTTGACCGTATGAGAAGGGAGTTTAAGGTGGAGGTCAACCAGGGCGCACCCCAAGTTGCTTACAAAGAAGCTTTCCAGGCTAGCATAGAACACCGCGAAACCTTGAAAAAACAAACCGGCGGTCGTGGTAAATTTGCGGACATCGTATTTGAATTTGGCCCTGCTGATAAGGAATGGCTGACAGAAAACCCGGGCAAACATTACCAGTTTATCAATGATATTTTCGGCGGTTCTATTCCCCGTGAATTTATACCCGCCATTCAGAAAGGATTTGAATCGGCCATGGGAACGGGCGTATTGGCCAGCTACCCGGTAGATAATATGAAAGTGCGGATTTTCGACGGAAGTTTTCACCAGGTTGACTCTGATTCCATGAGCTTTGAGTTGTGCGCCAAAGCGGGTTTCCGCGAAGCGGCAAGAAAAGCAAAACCAGTACTGCTGGAACCCATCATGAAGGTAGAAGTGGTTACCCCCGACCAGTACATGGGTGATGTTACAGGTGATTTGAACCGCCGCCGTGGTATGCTGGAGGGTATGGACAGTCGCAACAATGCACAGGTAATACGTGCCAAAGTGCCGCTGAGCGAAATGTTTGGCTATGTAACGCAATTGCGTTCTATGTCATCTGGCCGCGCGTCTTCTACTATGGAATTCTCTCACTATACGCCTGCCCCATCCGGTATTGCAGAAGAAGTGATAGCCAAGGTGAAAGGAAGAGTGAACGCATAAAATTAAATAATAGAACAGTCAATTTGCAGCCCCGCCCAATAGCGGGGCTGTTTTTGTCAGTTTTTTTAGACCGGTTGCTGTTATTTTTTGCACTCTTTATAGCTTCTATATCTCCTTCCAGCTTCAGCAGGCTTTTCCTGTTTACATATCATTAAAAGTCCTTGATTAATATACCAGCAAAGTCGGTAGCAGGAGGATTTTTTTGGCCCGTATTTTAAACCTGCACGCAATTTGCAGTTCCAATTTTAAAAATAACAGCGTATGAAAACACAAAGCAGAAAAATAATATTGTTCTTCGGGTTATTAATGTCTTTTTCATTTGCCGCCAGCTCCCAGATAGTAGTAAGGGTGCGACCCGCAGCGCCGGTGGTAAGGGGTCGGCCGCTGGCGCCTTCACCGCGTCATGTGTGGATTGACGGGGGATGGGTGTACAGGGGCCATGGATATGTGTGGACAAATGGTTACTGGATGACGCCTAGGCCGGGTATGGTATGGGTTCAGGGCCGTTGGCGGCATAGTCACCGGGGTTATGTTTGGGTACCCGGCCAGTGGAGACGCAGGCGTTAATTACCCTATATTTTTAAACGGGCTCCGTAAAACGGGGCCCTTCTCATACCTGCGGTATAAACGGCCAATGGTGCTCCTGTGAAATCGCCCGCGGAGGAGTATTGCACAAAATGTCCGTTCATCCCAATATTTGGTTTTCTTTGCCCGCGAAGTTCTAAAATCAGTTATTTTACGTATCAAATAAAATTAGATGAGACACAGTACCTGTTTTTTGATACTGGTATTTGTTATTGCAGTAACAGGCCCGGTAAATGCACAGCAGATTAAATGGGCCAGAGATGGAAACAGTTATTACCGCACGGAAGCCGGTGAAATATTACGGTACAGCTTTTCCCAAAACAGCAAGACCGTATTGGTGCCAAAGGAGAAACTGCAATTGCCCGGTCAGCCTGAAAGCCTCGATATCAGGGATTTTGTTTTTTCTGATGATGAACAGCAGGTGCTTATTTATACCAACAGTAAAAAGGTATGGCGGATGGATACGCGCGGCGATTACTGGTTGTATAAATTAGCTGACGGAAGCCTGAAACAGATGGGGAAATCATTGCCTCCTTCCTCGCTGATGTTTGCCAAATTCTCCCCCGATGGAACCAGGGTTGCCTATGTAAGCAGGTATAATCTGTATATGGAAGATTTGGCCAGCGGTAAAGCAAAACAATTAACCACCAATGGTACCCGGCAGCTTATCAACGGTACTTTCGACTGGGCTTATGAAGAGGAGTTTTTCTGCCGGGATGGATTTCGCTGGAGCCCCGACGGCAAACAGATCGCCTATTGGCAGATTGATGCAAAAAATACCAAGGATTATGATATGCTCAATACCACGGATTCCATCTATCCAAAAGTAATCCCGGTAGAATATCCTGTTGCCGGCGAAGCCCCATCGCCCTATAAAATTGGCGTGGTGGATATTGAAACGGGACAAACAAAATGGATGGATATTCCAACTGACTCGATATTACAGAGCTATGTGCCGAGGATGGAATGGGCGGCCAATAATACCGAATTGATTATACAGCATCTTAACCGCAAACAAGATGAAAGCAGGATCATGTTGTGCAATGTGTCAACAGGTGTTTCCGCCACCCTGTATACCGAAACGGATGAGGCCTGGATAGATATATTGCCATTGTGGGACCAGGACTATGCCAACGGCGGTTGGGACTGGCTGAATAACGGCAGGGAATTTTTATGGGCTAGCGAAAAAGACGGATGGCGGCATTTGTACCGTATCAGTCGCGATGGAAAAGAAGAGACCTTGGTGACCGTCGGTGACTACGATGTCATGGATATAGTGCGGCTGGACGAAAAAGGCGGTTATGTTTATTTTATGGCATCGCCCGGCAACGCAACACAGAAATACCTGTACCGCACAAAACTGGACGGAAAAGGAAAACCGGAACTGCTATCGCCCGGCAACCAGCAAGGCACCCACGAATACTGGATCTCACCGAATGCAAAATATGCTTTTCATCATTTTTCCAATTATTACACACCGCCCGCTGCAGAATGGATAACCCTGCCCGCACACAAGGGCATCAACGGTCAGCATATGGTTGATGATGATATTGCCAAATCGGATAAATCAGCCCAGGGCATTACATTTTTCAAAATAAAAACCGCAGATGGCATTGAAATGGACGCCTGGATGAGAAAGCCGATCAATTTTGATTCCACGAAAAAATATCCGGTTGTTTTTTACGTGTATACAGAACCCTGGGGACAGAATGTAAAAGACCAGTATGGTATTACCTCCAACCGGATGTACAATGGAGATATGGCAAAGGACGGCTATTTTTATATCTCGATAGACAACCGCGGCACCCCTGTTCCAAAAGGACGGCAATGGCGCAAATGCGTGTACCGCAAAATTGGGTTGATCAATATAAGGGACCAGGCTGCAGCTGCTAAAGAAATATTGAAATGGTCGTTTATAGACAGCAGCCGGGTAGGGGTTTGGGGATGGAGCGGAGGCGGCTCGGCCACTTTGAATTTATTGTTCCAGTATCCGCAAATTTATAAAACGGGTATTGCTATTGCCGCGGTGGGTAACCAGCTTACTTATGACAATATTTACCAGGAAAGATATATGGGGCTGCCACAGGAAAACCGGGAGGATTTTATAAAGGGATCACCCATTACTTATGCAAAAAACCTGCGCGGGAACCTATTATACATTCACGGCACGGGAGACGATAATGTACACTATTCAAACGCGGAAATGCTGATCAATGAACTGGTGAAATACAACCGTCAGTTCCAGCTGATGTCGTATCCCAACCGCACGCATAGTATTTCTGAAGGGGCCGGCACTTTCCTGCATTTATCAACCCTGTATACCAATTACCTGAAGCAATATTGTCCCCCCGGCGCAGAAAGCAGTCATACAGGGGCAACAAAAAAACCGGGGTTGTGATGCCCGGGGTTGAAAGCATGCCGGCGGGCGCCATTGCAACCACATTAATTGTATATTAGGTGCCTACTGAAGCAAACCGCATGCACGAACCCGCATCTAAATTGTTCAATAAACGGACGCCTGTGCTGGATGGGTTCCGCGGACTGGCTATTTTATTGGTCATTGGCTATCACTATTCCGGTTTTTTTTCATTTGGTTGGGTGGGGGTGGATCTTTTTTTTGTTTTATCAGGTTTCCTGATCACCGGCAAATTATTGGAGTCAGCCGGTCAGAAAAGTTACTTTTATTCTTTTTACCTGAAACGTTCATTGAGGATAATACCCCTCTATTTTTTTGTGCTGCTTTTCTTTTTTGTTGTCGTTCCGGTATTCTTTCATTCCGTTGTTACTGCTTCCTATAAGGATCTTTTTAAACTGCAGGGTTATTACTGGACCTTTACGGTAAATATCTACGAATCGTTTCATGGCTGGCCGGATAATATAGCCTTAGTTCCGCTTTGGTCGCTTGCATGTGAAATGCAGTTTTACCTGGTATGGCCTTTTGTTGTATTGCTGATATATCGACACAAAAAAAAATATCAGTTGCTGGCATTTGCCGCACTAATTATTTCTGCGGTGCTATTCCGGTTATATGGCAATTTTTTTAGTTACCCGTTCCCCATATACCGGTACGTACTGCTTCCATCGCGGGTGGATGCTTTTGCCTGCGGAGCCATACTGGCCGCCTGTATAAAGAATGGCTGGTATACAAAGTTTTTACAAAAGGGATGGGTGTTGTCTGTAGTCTCTTTATTGCTGGCAACTGCCATTATGTTCAATCAGCACCAGCTATGGTATTTTGGTGCCACACTGGTAGGCGCATACGGGTATACGCTAAACGCGTTGTTCTGGGCCGGCTTAATTGGCTTTGCCTGGTTTGTGCGCAACACCATACTGGAAAAAGCGCTCAGTGTCCACTGGCTGACCGCGGCCGGGAGATATTCCTATGCCATGTATATTTTCCACGTTCCCGTAAAAATTGTACTGATAAAATTGTTAATGGGCAGTTTCCTGCCCGGTTATTTAATAACGGTAATGGCAGTTGTGGTAACTTTTGGCTGTTCTTTCCTCAGTTATCATGCGATAGAAAAAAGATTTTTGTATTTTAAAGACAATTTGAAAAACAATTAAGTCCCGGATGAAAGTACAGTTTTTACGGCAGCGGTTTTTTTTATCTATACTTCCGGCCGGGTATGCATTTTTGGTGCTTTGCCTGGTAAGACTGTTCTTTTTTGTCATCAACTTTCATAGTTTGCCGGCTGGCAATAACCTGGTTCAGTGGTGGTGGATAATTGGCTATGGCTGCAGGTTCGATTTAATTACGAGTTTGGGTATATGGTTGCTCCTGACGTTTTTGGGTACAATTTATTCCTGGTGGCCGCAGCGGGGTTTGGCGCAACTGATCGGTTGGCTATATATATCAATCATACTGATAGTGGCGTCTCTCTCCCTGGTGGATGCGGTATATTTTAATGGCAATCACCGGCGGATGGCCAGGGATGATCTTTTTTTTATCCCTGAAAACGCAGGCTTGGTTTTACCCTATCTGAGAAAGTTCTGGTGGCTGCCGGTTGTACCGGTGCTGGCCTGTTTAGGTGCCCGTTGGGTGGCACTTCGATGGATTAGCAAAAAGCTTGAGCCGGTTTCAACAGGACAGAAGCTGGTTACAGGGCTTATTTTCAGCCTGTTGTTTTTTCTGCTGGTATTTGATGGCAGAACAAGCGGTTTTTTTACACCGTCTTCGGGTTATTTTGTAATGAAGAGCGAAAACGTTCCTTTTTCATCCAACACCCCGGCAGAGCTGTTGGTTTCGGGAAACTACAGTAGGCTGGATATTAATGCCTGGACTTTTATGAATGAACAACAGGCTTTTGCCATTCATCCCGTGTTACAGCAGGTAGGCGGTCGCTCTTCGACAAAAAAAAATATTGTTCTTTTTATTATAGAAAGCGCATCAGGGGAAGATTTTCAGCAAGGTGCCCGGCGCAAGCAGATGATGCCGTTCCTTGATTCCTTAATGGGTCATTCGCTGGTGTTTGACAATTTTTTTGCCAATGCAGTATCCTCGCCATCGGGGTTCGATGCCATAATAGGGGGGATGCCGGAGGGTTATGCAGCGGATTTTTTTATGACCGGCTATGGGTATAATAAAACCCAGTGGTTTACTGAACTATTAAAAGAACAGGGTTACCGCACCCATTTTTTTTATGGCGTAAAAGGGGTTGGTTATTCTTTTTTAAAAACTTCGAAAAGCTACCAGCTCGACCATAATTTTGGATATGGTGATTATGCGTTGCGCCGGAAGGGTTTTGATGGTTATTACGGCATATATGATCATGTTTTTTTTCCGGTGGTTGCCGATGAGATGAACAAGCTGAAAGTACCATTTCTAAGCGTAATTTATAACGTGAGTACGCATGCGCCTTACAATCTTATACCGGCAGCCATACTGGATACGCTTCCCTCTTTTAAAAAATCAAACGGCCGCTCACTACGGTACTATGACGATGTAATAAGAGATTTTTTTTCACGGATTAGGAACCAGCCCTGGTTTCGGGGTTCGGTATTTGTTTTTGTTGCTGATCATTTTTCCCGGGCGCCGGATGCGGAGGGGAAATCGTCTGTTGATATCTATAAGATTCCGATGTTTATATATACGCCCGATTCTTCCTACAAAGGTCATTGCGATGCGGTGGGTCAACAAATTGACCTGCCCGCAACATTATTGGATATGGTGGGGCCGAGAAGGACTTTCTTTTCCTATGGCCGGTCTCTTTTTGGCAGCAGCGGTGAACGGATCGCATTTAATAAGAATGGCGCGGTGCTACAGGCGATAAATGCACAATACGTATTGCAGTATAATTTTATCACAAAAAAAGTGCAGGGTTATTACCAATATAAAAACGACCCTTTACTGGTTACCAATCTTTATTATACCCGCCAGGCGGAGGCGGATAGGCTGTTGAAGCATCTCCAGGCTTTTTGGGAGGTGTATGCTCTGACACTTCATGGTAACAAAATGCACCCGGACAGTTTTAAATAAACCAATTGAACCCAATCCGATTGTTTTTTATTTGTGATATTTGTACCATTCCTGGAAACAGGGATAATTGGTGTTACAGGGTCTATTATCAGCTTGGCTTTCCGGGTAGCCGCTTCAGGAGGTACCGGTGAACGCATAAATTCATCGTTAATCATGAATTATCCTATTATTTCAGCGATTGCGCTGGGTATTGCATTGAGCGCCTGTTGCGGTTTCCGCATATTTATACCAATGCTGGCGGCTGCCGTAGCCGCTCATAGTCATTGGTTTACCATTTCTGCTGATATGCAGTGGCTGGGCAGTTTGCCGGCCATTATTTGTTTCAGCACAGCAGCCATCATAGAAATAGGCGCCTATTACTTCCCGTTTCTCGACAATATCCTGGACGCCGTTGCAACCCCGCTGGCTGTTGCAGCAGGCACCGTACTTGCTTTTGCCATCCTTCCGGCTGGCAAAAGCGAACCTTTGTTAAGGTGGGTTACCGCACTGGTTGCCGGAGGAGCAACGGCCGGTACCATACATGTTGGTACCGGTTTATTGCGTCTTTTTTCAACTAAAGCCACGCTGGGAACCGGTAATCCCGTGGTAGCCACCGGTGAAAATGCGGTGGCCCTCAGTGCATCCATCCTGAGTTTTTGGATACCGCTGGTCATCGCTTCCCTACTTTTGGTGGTAGTGGTGTGGATTGTCTATAAAGGTTACCGGAGGATCCGTTCGGGGAAAGGCAATGCGCTTTAATACAGGCCACTTTAACCCGGGCTTCGGCATATAACCACCGCTAAAACCCGGGATAGGTTCAAAAAAAGCCCGGGACAGTAAAAAAAGAAAAAAAATTCTTTGCCCGTTAGTGGCAGACCATTACCTTTGCATCCCCAATTAAAAACTGGCTTTTACGTATGTCTCAACGAATCAGGATTAAATTACAGTCTTACGATCACAATCTGGTAGATAAATCAGCCGAAAAGATCGTAAAAACAGTGCGCAGTACAGGCGCCGTGGTTACGGGCCCCATTCCTCTACCTACGCACAAGAAGATTTTTACTGTATTGCGTTCACCGCACGTAAATAAAAAAGCAAGGGAGCAGTTCCAGCTGAGCACGCATAAACGTTTACTGGATATTTATACTTCCAGTTCAAGAACGGTAGATGCGTTGAGCAAGCTTGATTTACCTTCCGGTGTTGAAGTTGAGATAAAGGCCTAACAGCCGCTGTTGCCGCGCCAGGAAGACCGGCAGTCAAAAAGGTTCGATAGTTCTTAAAATATTTTCATCATCTCTCAATGGCCTGGTGCCAGAAAAGAGCTCTGAGTATTTAATTTCTTCCGCCTGCTGGCGGAGGAAGACACATATAAACAAGCCGTTCAAGGTTTGTTTACTGCCGGTACTTCTTTCTTCCGTTAACTAACGGACAGAACAAAAGAAAAGGTCGGTAGGTAAACGGGGATTGAAGTCCAATGGGTTAACCATCATCGGATTGTCTCTTGAACCATACGGCGCAAACTGTATAACGATGATAGGTATTATTGGAAAGAAAATCGGGATGACAAGCATCTTCGGACCCGATGGAAGGCAAACAGCCTGTACAATTATTGAGGCGGGGCCCAATGTTGTAACACAGGTTAAAACCAGGGAAACAGACGGTTACAGCGCACTCCAGCTGGGATTTGGCGACAAAAAAGAAAAGCATACAACTGCTGCTGAAAAGAATCACTTCGCAAAGGCAAATACTCCTGCCAAAAAAATTACCCGCGAATTCCGCGATTACACAATAGAAAAAAATGTAGGTGAAACCATTTCCGTAGAAGTTTTTACGGAAGGTGAAAAGGTAAGTGTTGTAGGTACTACCAAGGGTAAAGGTTTCCAGGGCGTGGTAAAACGCCATGGCTTTCATGGTGTGGGCGAGCAATCGCATGGTCAGCATGACCGCCAGCGTGCACCCGGTTCCTTGGGTAACTCCTCTGATGCCGCGCGGGTAATGAAAGGGATGCGTATGGCCGGCCGGATGGGTACTGACCGGGTAAAATTAAAAGGCCTGAAAGTGATGAAAATATTCGCTGATAAGAACTATATTCTTATCAGTGGTTCTGTACCGGGCCATATTGGTTCCATTGTTTATATTCTGAAGTAACAACAACTATTTAACTGAATCACGATGCAAGTAGATGTATTAGATATAAAAGGTAATAAAACAGGTCGTTCGGTTGAATTGCCCGAAGAGATATTTGGTGTGGAACCAAACAATCATGTTATTTACCTGGCAGTGAAACAATACCTGGCTGCACAGCGCCAGGGCACGCACAAGGTAAAGACCCGTATGGAAGTAAAAGGTTCTTCCAAGAAATTACACAAACAAAAAGGAACCGGCGGCGCGCGTAAGGGTAACCTGCGTAATCCCCTGTATAAAGGTGGTGGTACCATTTTCGGGCCCAAACCGCATAGCTGGGATTTTAAGCTGAACCGCAAGGTAAAAGACCTGGCAAAGATCTCTGCCCTGTCGCACAAGGCAAAGGAAAATGCCATCGTGATAGTAGAAGAAATCAGCATCGACAAACCGAGCACCAAACAGTTTGCCGGTATACTAAAAAACCTGCAGCTGGAAGGCAAGAAAACGTTGTTTGTATCACCTGAGTTTGATGATAACCTGTATTTGAGTCTTCGCAATATTATCTCTGTTGGCGGCAGTTTACTGTCTGACATCAACACCTATGATATTGTAAATGCACAGGTACTGGTATTAACGGAAAATGCAGCGAAAGTTTTTTCAGAAGAAGCTGTTGAAGCGGTTGCATAATTACTAACAGAACTAAATTAAAAAGAGATGAGACTCTCTGAAGTTTTAATAAAGCCCATTCTTACCGAAAAGGCAAACGCACAGCAGGAAAAACTCCGCCGGTACGCTTTTAAAGTAAGCCGGAAGGCCAATAAGTTAGAGGTAAAAAAAGCGATTGAAGCTTTTTACGGCGTAAGCGTAATAGACGTGAATACCGCTGTTATACCCGGTAAAAGCAAAACCCGGTTTACCAAGGCCGGGTATATAAGCGGTCAGAAACCGGCTTTTAAAAAGGCATTTGTAACCGTAGCCGAAGGTGAATCCATTGACCTGTACGCTGCAGTTTAAAGTATAAAATATAGTTATAGCCGCGGAGCTGAAAATTTCGCACAAAACAATAAAAATGGCACTGAAGAAATACAAACCAATGACCGCCGGCACCCGCTGGAGAATTGGTAATGCATACGCGGAGATCACTTCCGACACACCTGAAAAAAGCCTGCTGGAAAAAGTAAAATCCACCGCCGGCAGAAACGTGCAGGGCAGAAGGGCCATGCGTTATATGGGCGGCGGGCATAAGAGAATGTATCGCATCATTGATTTCAAGCGTAACAAAAAGAATATACCGGCCACAGTGGCAAGTATTGAATACGATCCTTATCGTACGGCTTTTATTGCATTACTGGTATACGTAGACGGAGAAAAACGTTATATACTGGCTCCCCAGGGTTTACAGGTGGGCGGTACTGTTATGAGTGGTGATGATGTGGCTCCTGAAATTGGCAACGCTCTGCAGTTGAAAAACATGCCGCTGGGAACGATGGTGCACAATATAGAAATGCAGCCCACCCAGGGTGGTAAAATAGCAAGAAGCGCAGGGTCTTCCGCACAGTTAAGCAATAAAGAAGAAAAATACGGGGTGTTAAAGATGCCCAGTGGCGAATTGCGGAAAGTATTGATCAATTGTTATGCTACGGTTGGTGTGGTGAGCAATAGCGACCATAGCCTGCAAAGCCTGGGTAAAGCAGGCCGCAGCCGCTGGAAAGGTATCAGACCAAGAACCCGTGGTGTTGCCATGAACCCGGTTGACCATCCGATGGGTGGTGGTGAAGGAAAGGCCTCGGGTGGCCAGCCCCGCAGCAGGAACGGCCAGTATTCAAGAGGATTGAAAACACGTACCAGGGGCAAGGGAAGCGACAAATTAATCATACAGCGGAAAGACGGTAAGAAAATAGCGAAATAAGATTTTAAAATTTTCAAATTAACTCATCTATCATATGGGTCGTTCAATTAAAAAAGGTCCTTACGTAGCCGAACATCTTGAAAAAAAGGTGCTCGCCGTAAACGAAGGCAAAGCCAAGAAAGGGGTGATCAAAACATGGAGCCGCCGATCTACCATTACGCCGGATTTTGTCGGTCATACACTGGCAGTACACAATGGTAATAAGTTTATACCCGTGTATGTTACGGAATTTATGGTGGGTCATAAGCTGGGTGAATTTGCGCCCACGCGGAATTTTAAAGGACACTCAAGCAAAAAAATCGCTTAATCAGTTTGTATCGGTAAACGCTGGGCGCAACAAGCGCTAAGGCGGCCCGAATGCCAACTAAAGACTAATAATATGGAAGCTGTAGCTAAACTTAAAAATTATCCCACGTCGCCACGTAAAATGCGTTTGCTGGCCGATGAAATCCGGGGGCTGGATGTAGAAAAGGCCATTGCCTTTTTGGAATTTCACCCCCAGCACTCTTCTACGCCTTTGCGTAAGCTGGTTTTATCTGCCATCAACAACTGGAAGCAGAAGAATGAAAATGGCGATGAGGGTGGTTTAATGGTAAAAACCATTTTTGTTGACGGTGCCCGAACATTAAAGCGCATGCGTCCCGCGCCACAGGGCCGTGGTTACCGGGTGCGCAAACGCAGTAACCACGTAACGGTTATTGTGGATACAAAAGTAATTGCAGATATAAAACAACATAACTAATCAACTAATAAAACGGATATGGGTCAAAAAACAAATCCTATTGGTAACAGGTTAGGAATCATCCGCGGATGGGAAAGCAACTGGTATGCAAACAAAAAGGACTTTGCTCCCCGGTTGATAGAGGATACAAGAATACGCACGTACCTGATGGCACGTATCAATAAAGGAGGTATCTCCAAAATTGTTATTGAGCGTACACTGGGTAAGCTGATCATTACCATTCACACTTCCAAACCGGGTATCATTATCGGTAAAGGCGGGGGAGAGGTAGACCGTATAAAGGAAGAGCTGAAGAAACTGACCGGTAAGGACGATGTTCAAATCAATATTCTTGAAATACGCCGCCCTGAACTGGATGCCATGATTGTTGCGGATACCATAGCAAAACAAATTGAGAACCGCATTAATTTCAAACGGGCCATCAAGATGGCAATTGCTTCTGCCCTGCGCATGGGTGCCGAAGGCATCAAGGTAAAAGCCAGCGGTCGTTTGGGTGGCGCGGAAATAGCCCGTTCAGAAGAAATCAAACAGGGCCGTACACCTTTGCACACCCTGCGTATGGATATTGATTATGCCAACGTATTTGCGCTTACTGTATATGGTAAGATTGGTATAAAAGTGTGGATCTGCAAGGGCGAAATACTAACCAAGCGCGATCTGAACCCCAATTTTGTAAGCGGTAAAAATGAAGGACCAGGTGGCGACAGAAGACCGGATCGTAGAGATGAACGGCCTGACAGGCGGGATGACAGGAGGGGCGGCGGAGACCGGCGTCCTTCAGGTGGCGGAGACCGGAGGGGTCCTGGCGGACCCAGTGGCGGCGGCGGCAGAAGGAACTGATAAACGAGCAGAATAGTAATAATCAATACAGGCTGTAGTGTACAGCTAAAAGCTTTCTAAAATGTTACAACCGAAAAGAACAAAGCACAGGAAGTCGCAGAAAATGCCGGTTAAAGGCAATGCAAAAAGAGGAACAACACTTGCATTCGGCTCATTTGGCTTAAAAGCATTGGATACCGTGCACATGACCGAGCGCCAGATAGAAGCTGCGCGCCAGGCAATGACCCGTGCCATGAAACGTGAAGGAAGTGTGTGGATCAGGATCTTCCCCGATAAGCCCATTACCCGCAAACCGCTTGAAGTGCGTATGGGTAAAGGTAAAGGTAACCCCGAAGGATGGGCTGCCGTGGTAAAACCGGGTCGTATCTTATTTGAAGCAGACGGGGTTTCAGTGGAAACCGCTAAAGAAGCCATGTTGCTGGCTGCACAAAAATTACCCATTAAAACAAGGTTTGTTACACGCCGCGATGTAGATGCCTGATAGTACGGAATGTGTGAAGCGGGGCAAAAATTAGCGTCTTAAAAATAATAATAATGTCTAAGAGAATTGAATTTGTAAAAAGCGTGGCTTCTCTAAATGAAAGCGAAATTGGCGCGCGCATTAAAGAAGACCAGCTGCGGTTGAAAAAACTGGAGTTTGCCCATACCATTTCTCCGCTGGAGAACCCAATGAGCATCCGCGATCTCAGGAAAGATATCGCGCGTTTACAAACCGCCTTAAAGAACAAACAACTCGGTTTCTAATAATAATATAACCAGTGATTATCATGGAAGAAAGAAATTTGCGTAAAACAAGAATAGGTGTGGTAACCAGCAACAAAATGACCAAAACGGTCACCGTTTCGGTAGAAAGAAAAGTTAAACACCCTATTTACGGTAAGTTCGTTAAAAAGACTACTAAATTTCACGCGCACGATGAAAAAAATGAGTGCAGCATTGGTGATACGGTGAAAATAATGGAGACCCGGCCCCTCAGCAAAACAAAACGCTGGAGAATGGTGGAAGTGGTAGAAAAAGTGAAATAGGCTGCAGGCTTTTGGGCACAGGGCCCGAAACCGTTGTTTTAGGTGTAGGCGATTTGTAAATATAATCAGATAATTTTTTTGTTGTGAGCTGGCAACAGCCACACAGCTAAAAGCTAAAAGCTAAGTAAAATGATTCAGCAGGAAAGCAGATTGAACGTAGCTGATAACAGTGGTGCCAAAGAGGTGCTATGTATACGCGTTCTTGGTAACAGCGGACAGGACTATGCCGGTATCGGGGATAAGATTGTGGTAACGGTAAAAGATGCATTACCTGCAGGCGGTATAAAAAAAGGCACCGTTACAAAAGCTGTTATTGTTCGTACAAAAAAGAAGCTACGCCGCAAGGATGGTTCTTATATACGGTTTGATGACAATGCGGTTGTATTGTTGAACCCGGCAGATGAACCCCGTGGTACCCGTATTTTTGGGCCTGTTGCCAGGGAATTGCGTGATAAAGGCTATATGAAGATCATTTCATTGGCGCCCGAAGTATTGTAAGGTGCGTACACGGCCGGTCAGCGGGCTGGCGGGTTTTAAAATAAAAGTTAATCGGCTGACAGCAGGCTGCTGGTAGCCAAAAGCTAAATAAAATGAGTAATAGATTTAAACCAAAGTTCAACATCAGGAAAGGGGATTCGGTAGTGGTTATTACCGGTGACGATAAAGACACAACCAAGCCCCGCAAAGTGTTGGAAGTATACCCTGATGAAAGCAGGTTGCTGGTAGAAGGCGCTAATATCATTACCAAACACACCAAGCCTTCTGCACAGAATACAAAAGGTGGTATCATAAAGAAAGAAGCGCCTGTACACATCAGTAATGTAATGCTGTGGGACGCGAAAAAGGGCGTGCCCACCAAGATAAAACGCAGTAGGGAAACCGGCAAACTGGTTCGTATTTCAAAAAAATCTGGTGAGGTTATAAAATAACGGCCCTTTGTAAAGGCAATAGAAAGAAAAAATTAAAGTAATGAGCACAACAAAATATAGCCCGCGTCTGGTAGACAAGTACAAAAAGGATATTGTACCTGCATTGCAAAAGCGTTTTAGTTACAAAAGCGTAATGCAGGTTCCAAGGTTGGAAAAAATATGCCTGAACCGTGGGGTGAACGGCGCCGTAAATGACAAGAAGCTGATTGATATTGCACTGGATGAAATGACCCAGATCACCGGCCAGAAAGCGGTGTCTACCATGAGCAAAAAGGATATATCCAACTTTAAACTGCGTAAGAACATGCCCATTGGTACCCGGGTAACTCTGCGCGGCGAAAAAATGTATGAGTTCCTGGACAGGTTTATTGCAACCGCATTGCCGCGTGTGCGCGACTTTAAAGGCATCAATGAGAAATCATTTGATGGCCGGGGCAATTATACGCTGGGTATCACGGAACAGATTATTTTCCCCGAGATTGATATTGATAAGGTAAACAAGATTACCGGTATGGATATCACTTTTGTAACCACCGCATCTACCAACGAAGAGGCCTACGAACTGTTGAAGGCACTGGGTATGCCATTCAGGAACGCAAAAAAAGAAGCTGAGTAGGGTGTAGAGATGGAGACAAGCGGTATATAGTATGGAGACAAGGAGTATAGCGTTAGGAGACAGGAGGAAACAAATCGCAGTAGTATTAATACTGGATACCGGAGACAGGTGGTCTAGATACTAGAAGCTGATAGTCTTAATACTAAAATCTGAATACTAAATACTGGAAACAGGTGGTCTGAATACTAAATACTAGATACTTATATACTAAATACTATACAATGGCAAAAACATCAGTAATAGCCAGGCAGAAAAAAAGGGAAGCATTGGTGGCCCAGTATGCTGAGAAAAGAGCAGCTCTGAAAGCAGCCGGTGACTACAGGGCATTGGATGCCTTACCCAAAAATGCTTCGCCAGTACGCTTAAAGAACCGATGCCAGCTAACGGGTCGCCCACGGGGTTATATACGTTATTTCGGCCTTAGCCGCGTATCGTTCCGCGACATGGCATTAAACGGTAAAATTCCGGGTGTAAGAAAGGCAAGCTGGTAAACCGGCTGGCGGGGGAACACGCGGACATTGATATCATAGGATATCGCATTGTACCAATTTTTTTAAACTATCAATTCCAGATAAACAATGGTAACTGATCCTATTGCAGACTTTTTGACAAGAATCCGTAACGCACAAATGGCCAATCACCGTATTGTGGAAATTCCGGCTTCTAACCTGAAAAAACGCATGACTGAAATCCTGTATGAAAAGGGTTATATCCTTAAATACAAGTTTGAAGACGATAATAAACAGGGTGTAATCAAGATAGCATTGAAATACGACCCCACCACCAAGGAACCCGCTATCAAAACCCTGGAAAGGGTAAGTCGCCCGGGTTTGCGTACCTATTCCAAACCCGCAGAATTCACCCGGGTTAAAAACGGTCTGGGCGTGGCAATCCTGTCAACCTCAAAAGGGGTAATGACAGACAAAGAGGCAAAATTGCAGAATGTGGGTGGCGAAGTACTTTGTTTTATTTATTAATCATAACAGGCTGTGTGATAATTAAGTCCTTTCTATACGGGGCTGAACACTGCAGCAGGAATTTAAATCGTTCATTCTCAAATTGAAAAGTATATGAGTCGTATTGGTAAAAAACCGGTTACTGTTCCGGCAGGCGTAACAGTAACGGTTGGCACCGGTAACGTGGTTACCGTAAAAGGGCCCAAAGGTGAACTGAGACAAACCGTTGATCGCGATATTAAAGTGGAAATAAAGGACGGGCAGGTGGAATTTGGCCGGCCTACTGACCAGATTCGGCACAAAGCGCTGCACGGGTTATACCGTTCACTGGTGAATAATATGGTGAAAGGAGTAACTGACGGATATAAGAAAAACATGGAACTCGTAGGGGTAGGTTATAAAGCCGCCAACCAGGGTAACACGCTGGACCTGGCATTGGGTTTTTCGCACAATATTATATTTGAGATTCCTAAGGAACTGAAAGTGGCTACAGCGCAGGAAAAAGGTCAGAACCCTACTATCACCCTGGAAAGTGCCGATAAACAATTACTGGGTGCCGTGGCAGCAAAGATTCGCAGCCTGCGTAAACCGGAGCCTTACAAGGGCAAGGGTGTTAAATTTGCTGGCGAAGTATTACGTCGCAAGGCCGGTAAGGCAGCTGGTAAATAGTAGCCCTACTCGCATGTATACAAATAATTAAATAATGTTCTCCTGGCAGCATCAGGAGGTTAAAATAGAAATCATGGAAGCAAAAGTTGTAAGAAGACAAAAAATCCGGTACGGTATACGCAAAAAGATTGTTGGTACCGCTCAGAAACCCCGGTTATCTGTTTTCAGGAGCAATGCTGAAATTTATGTTCAGTTAATTGATGATGCAAATGGCAATACACTGGCCGCCGCTTCTTCCAGGGATAAAGATATTGCAGCACAGAAATTGGCAAAATCTGAGAAAAGCAAACTGGTAGGCGCTGCCATTGCACGCAAAGCGCAGGAGCTGGGGTTGAACGATGTGGTATTTGACCGTGGTGGCAATCTTTACCACGGCCGTGTAAAAGCCGTTGCCGAAGCTGCAAGGGAAGGCGGACTTAAATTCTAATTCAAATTTTAACTTGAAATAATGGCAAAAGTAATTTTAAACAAAGTTAAAGCGGGCGACCTGGAACTGAAAGAGAAAGTAGTTTCCATTAACCGTGTAGTAAAAACTACAAAGGGCGGACGCGCTTTTAGTTTTTCTGCCCTGGTGATTGTTGGCAATGGAAGTGGGGTAGTGGGGCATGGCCTGGGTAAGGCAAAAGAAGTACAGGAGGCCATTACAAAAGGTATTGAAGACGCCAAGAAAAATTTGATAAAAGTACCGGTGATGAAGGGAACCATTCCGCACGACCAACTGGCAAAAGAAGGTGCTGCCAAGGTATTGATTAAACCGGCCGCACACGGTACCGGTGTAATTGCAGGAGGTTCCATGCGCGCCGTACTGGAAAGCGCCGGGGTAACCGATGTGCTTGCTAAATCACTGGGTTCTGCTAACCCGCACAACGTGGTAAAGGCAACCTTTAAGGCCCTGGCTATGCTGCGTGAGCCCATCACTATTTCAAAAACAAGGAATATCTCTTTGAAGAAAGTTTTTAACGGATAATCATTATCCAGTAATTAGACAGGAACATGAAAAAAATTAAGATAACCCTGGTGAAGAGTCCCATAGACCGGCCGGAACGCCAGAAGCTGACACTGAAAGCATTGGGCTTAAACAAAATGAATGCCAGCAAGGAAGTTGAAGCCACCGCCCAGATCCTGGGTATGGTTCGTACGGTAAACCACCTGGTAAACGTGGAAGACGCCCAATAACCGGGTAATAAATGTGCAAGTCCCGTCTAACCGCAGTGGATTTTCACGCATTCAGCAGAATTTGTAATAACGCGAGGGGAAATAACCCCGTTAAGTAAAAATTATAACAATGAAACTACATGAATTAAGGCCTGCAAAAGGCGCCACGCACAAAAAAAAGAGAATTGGCCGTGGGGAAGCTTCCGGAAAAGGCGGCACTTCTACAAAGGGTAACAAAGGCGGACAAAGCCGCGCAGGTTACTCCAGCAAATTTGCTCATGAAGGGGGCCAGATGCCCATCCAGCGCCGTATACCCAAACGCGGGTTTAAGAACAATGATCGTATTGAGTACAAAGTATTTAACCTGGGTCAGATAGACCAGCTGGTGGAAAAATACAGCATTACAGAGTTTTCACTTGAAAACTTATACATAAATGGCCTTATCAGCCAGACCGATAGTGTAAAAATATTAGGAAACGGGGAACTGAAATCCAAACTGAGCTTTAAGGTAAATGCCATTAGCGCAAAAGCAAAAACCGCCGTTGAAGCTTCTGGTTCAACCCTGGAGATTGTTAAGTAATTTCAGTAACTTGTGAGACGCATTTTTGGAATGCGTCTTTTTTGTCAGGCTCATTTTTTAAATTTAGCCATCTGTGAAGAAACTAATAGACACACTCAAAAATATCTGGAACATTGCAGAACTGAAGAGTAAAATTTTAGTGACCTTATCGTTGTTGCTGATTTACCGTTTTGGTTCACATATCGTTCTACCGGGTCTTGATCCAAATAAAATTGACCTCAAAGGTGCAAAAACCGGTGCACTGGGTTTAATTGATGCCTTTGCTGGTGGCGCGTTTTCGCAGGCATCTATTTTTGCTTTGGGAATTATGCCCTATATCTCTGCTTCTATATTCATGCAGCTGGTAACCATACTGGTGCCTCAGTTTCAGAAAATACAGAAAGAAGGAGACAGCGGCCGCAAGAAAATCAATCAATGGACCAGGTACCTGACTGTTATCGTAACCATTGTACAGGCAGGTGCTTATGTTACTTATATTGAAACAGTAAATGCGGATGCCTTATTGCCGGCATTCAGCAGCTATTTTGCTATTACCACTACCATACTCTTAACCTCCGGCACCTTGTTTGTTATGTGGCTGGGAGAAAAAATAACGGATAAAGGCCTCGGTAACGGTACGTCTATCATCATCATGATTGGTATCCTTGCCAGGCTGCCGCAAAATCTTTGGCAGGAATGGCTGGCCAAAAGTAACCGTGGCGGCGGTGGATTACTGATTTATATTATTGAAATAGCGGTTCTGATAGGTGTGATTATGGGATTGATAGTGCTGGTACAGGGTGTGCGCAAGATACCTGTAAACTATGCTAAACAGATTGTAGGCAACCGGCAATTCGGGGGTGCTCGGCAGTTCCTTCCCTTAAAAGTGAACGGAGCAGGTGTAATGCCAATCATCTTTGCACAGGCAATCATGTTTTTACCTACCCTGATTTCCTATACCAATTTTGAAAACAAAGAGGGTATTGCCCGAATTTTTGCCAATCCGGTAGACCCCTGGCATATGGTAATTTATGCGGTGATAGTGGTTGGATTTACATTTTTGTATACGGCCCTTATCTTTAATCCAAAACAGATTGCAGACGATCTGAAGCGAAATAATGGGTTTATACCGGGTGTTAAACCAGGTCAGCCAACCGCGGATTATATAGGTACTGTAATGGACCGTATTACGCTGCCCGGTGCTATTTTACTGGGTATTGTGGGTATTCTGCCCGGCTTTGCGCAGTTGTTTGGCGTTACCCAGGGTTTTGCGTCTTTCTTTGGCGGCACCTCGCTGCTGATCATGGTGGGTGTAATACTGGATACCCTGCAGCAGATAGAAACACAGTTATTGATGCGGCAGTACGATGGTTTAATGAAAAGCGGCAGGATACAGGGAAGACAAAGTAGTTTGCAGTCTACCACTTCTATTTAATGTTTTTTTTCAAATATATTTAAAACCTGGCGCCACGTATGTTGCCAGGTTTTATTTTGTACAGAAAACAAGGGATATGATCTATTACAAAACAGCAGCGGAAATTGAACTGATGCGCCAGAGTGCATTGCTGGTGAGCAATACACTTACACAGGTTGCCGCGGTGCTTAAACCCGGTATCACTACTTTGTCCATAGATAAAATGATCGGAGATATTATTCGCGATAACGGGGCCATCCCTTCCTTTCTTAACTACCATGGTTACCCGTATAATTCCTGTATATCTGTTAATGATGTGGTGGTACATGGCTTTCCCAATGAAAATGAATTGAAAGAAGGGGATATTGTATCCATTGATATTGGTGTGTTTAAAAATGGATACCACGGTGACCATGCCTACACGTTCGCTATCGGTTTCCCGGGAGAGGAAGTGATGAAACTCATTACCGTTACAAAAGAGTCGCTGTACAAAGGCATTGAAAAGGCCGTGGAAGGAAACCGGGTGGGCGATATCTCCTTCGCCATCCAGGAACATACGGAAAAAAAACACGGGTATGGCGTGGTGCGCGAACTGGTGGGCCACGGGCTGGGAAGAAGCATGCATGAAGAACCGCAGGTGCCCAATTATGGCAAACGCGGCACCGGCGCTAAAATGAGAGAGGGGCTGGTACTTGCCATTGAGCCCATGATTAATATGGGAAAAAAAGAAGTGTATACCGAAGAAGATGGCTGGACGGTGCGAACAGCCGATCACAAACCATCGGTTCATTTTGAACACGATGTATGTATCGGAAAAGGCAAGGCCGATATATTGTCTGACTATAGCATCATTGAACAGGCAGAAAAGAAAAATACTCATTTATATTCTGTGTAAACACGTCAATGATGTCAGAAAAAAACCCTTCACAAGAGGGTTTTATTTTTTACATTTAAGGGTAAAATGGCCGCTTATGGACAACGAACCGTTTCCTGCAGAAGACCCTGAAAAATTTAGCAATGACCCTGCTGAGAACCTGCGTATTGAAAACGAAATTTTACGCATTCGGGTAAAAACAGAATTGGGGGGCGACTATGAAAGCAACGAACATTTGCCACCGGAACTGGAAAATGAATTCCTGAAAAATATCCTGGCGTTTGAACATCGCTATGCCAAGATTAAAATGGTAAAAATTGCCGATTTGCTGGGAAATCCCCTGGTAAAAAAAGCGGCTAAAATGGACGATGGGGCCATTGAAGAAGCCTATGCCGACCTTGAAACATTATTGGCCCAGAAAAATATTGTGGTGGAATTTACCCGGCCCAGAGATCCCCGTTTTAAATATCGGTTTATAACAGAAGAACTATTTGAACATGAAACCGATGATATGGAGGTGCCCGGGATGACCAAGTATTTTAACTATGAAGAATTTCACCCCGACCATGAAAATGAAATTGCCGATTATACGATAAAATTCCTGGCAGACTGGTTTGCGCGTAAAACAGAAGCTGCAAAATGGTATTTGGACGACCAGTTTATACAACCGGATGGCAAATCCTTTACAAAAGAGGAAATGATTGCATCCTTTAAGAAAGTCTTTGCTGCCTATACCGCGTTTGAGGATTCCGGTTATTCCATGGACGAGGTTCAGTTTGATTTAATGAATGGTCCAGATGCCGTAAACGAGGGCATGGGGTTTGCCGAAGGCATGGTAAAATATACTGCCGTACTGGAAAACGGTGAAAAAAAGCACGTAGAAGGCCCCTTTAAATTTTATTTCTCCCGCACATTCGGGCGCTGGCGCATTTTCTATTTTTATCTTACAGGATTCAATGCATAATCATCCCGGTGTTAGGCAAAAGCGTTTAATAGTGATCGGCGGTGGCGCTGCCGGCTTTTTTTGTGCCGTTAACGCAGCGCGTTTGAACCCCGCACTGGAAGTAATCATTCTTGAAAAAAGCAACAAGCTGTTGAGCAAGGTCAGAATAAGCGGGGGCGGTCGTTGTAACCTGACACATGCCTGTTTTGATATTGCCGAAATGGTAAAAAAATACCCGCGCGGCGCCCATTTTGTTAAAAAGGCCTTTCATCATTTTTTTACAACCGATACCATTCGGTGGTTCAATGAAAGACAGGTTGCTTTAAAAAC
>JBDTVE010000280.1:0-19802 GCA_040007355.1 Bacteroidota bacterium
TTATTATCCTGGGGAGCTTTGTTTGCCTGCAACCTGATGTGGTCATTGCAGTTTACCTGCATTAAATTGGTGCAGGACCAGGTGGGTGCTTTTAGTACCGTATTTATACCAATGTTGTTTGCTACTATTTTTATGTTACCTTTTGTGTACAAGGATATAAAAAAGAATAAAAGCCGTAAGTTCAGCGACCTTAAAGTTTTTTTTATGCTGGCGCTGCTGGGTCAGTTTCCGGCACAGGTATTAATGACGATTGGCACCCAGCAATCCACCGCAAGCAATGGCGCTATTATCAGCCTTACGTTACCAATTGTATCCGCCTTATTGGCGGTGGTTTTTCTAAAAGAAAAAATGAACAACTTGCGTTGGGTAAGCTTTGCCATTGCTATTATTGGTGTTGTATTGTGTTCATCTAAAGACCTCGCCAGTACCGATTTTAGTGTACAGTACATTATTGGTAACCTGTTAATTTTTGCAGGTATATTAGGTAGTGGCTTTTACAATACCATTTGCAAAAAAATTGCAGACGGTTATACCGCAATGGAAATGCTTTTTTATACCTATATTTTTATGGTGGTCATGTTGTTTCCGCTCGTTTGGCATTACGAAGGCAACGTATTAAATAACGTTGCTGCTTTTACTAGCAACACCTGGATTGGACTTGCGCTCCTAACGGTTTTTCATAACTTTCTGTCAATGATTTTATTCTTTAAGGCATTGAAAAATTTAGAAGCGATACAGGTAGCTCTCTCTAATTTTTTAATTACATTTTTTGGTATTCCAATTGCAGCAATTGTACTGCATGAAAAGCTGGGCGCCATGGCTATTGTGGGAGGATTGCTGGTGCTGGCAAGTACCATTGTAATTACAGTATGGGAATATAAACAAGCGGCGCCGAAAGTAGCTCGGGCAGATATTTGATGTATGATATCGAGTGTATAATGTGTGTATGAAATGTGTATTCAATTTTATGAATTGCTTTGGCCTTTGTGCGCTGCCCTGGCTTTTGGACCAGGGAAGGTTTGATGATTAAATTCAAAAGAATAGTCCAACATAAACGTTTTGTGATTGCACAATAAAAATTAAAAAAGAGTAACAGTTGCAAAGGGCTGCCGGATGGAAGCGGAAAGCCCGGTGAATTTTTGAAGCGCCTGGTTTGTGCTGGACTTGCATCCAACAGCTTCCGAAATATAATCTGGACAGGCAGAACCAAAGCTGATTAAATATAGCAGCTCATCACCCCAAATCGTTTTTAGAAAAAGAAGCAAGACTAAAAAAGCATGGCCTTTTCAAATAAAATATGAATAAAAAATTCAGAAGCCACCAGTGGTTTTATGGTGCTAACGAAACGGGTTTGTTGCACAGAGGTTCGTTAAGGGCTACGGGTATCAACATGGATGACTATCATGGCCAGCCCGTTATTGGCATTGCCAATACCTGGGGTGAATTGAACAATTGTAATATGAGTTTACGGGTTGTGGCGGAGGAGGTGAAAAAAGGAATCAGGGAAGCTGGCGGCATACCACTGGAGTTTCCGGTAATAACATTGGGGGAGGAATTGATGAAGCCTACAGCGGCTTTGTACCGCAATTTACTGTCAATAGATGTGGAAGAAAATTTGCGGTCGTACCCACTTGACGGGGTGGTGCTGTTGGGCAATTGCGATAAAACAGTTCCCGGATTATTGATGGGTGCCGTGAGTGCAAACCTCCCAACGATTCAATTAAATGCAGGGCCAAAAAAAGTAGGCGTACACAAAGGGCAACGCCTCGGCAGCGGTACAGATCTTTGGAAATACTGGGACGAATTAAGAACCGGTGGTATTGACAACAACGAGTGGGAAGAGATTGGAAAAGCATTAAGCTGTGGCTTTGGCAGCTGCAATACGATGGGTACCGCAAGCACCATGAACGGCATTGTAGAAGCGTTGGGCATAATGCCTTTGGGGCTGAGTACACTACCTGTAGAAAGTGAAAAAAGAATGACGATGAGTGTGAATGCAGGCAAACGAATTGTTGCAATGGTAAATGAGAATTTGCGACCATCAGATATTTTAACGGCTGCCGCTTTTAGAAATGCAGTGGCTGTGTGCATGGCACTGGGTGGAAGTACCAATGCCATCATTCATCTAACGGCCATTGCAGGCAGGTTGAATATTTCGTTGTATCCGCAAGTGTTTAATGAAGTGGGCGCATTGGTGCCTTGCATTACCAATGTGCAACCGGCCGGAGAAAAATTAATTGATGAATTTGATGAAGCCGGTGGTGTGCCTGCAGTGATGAAACAGTTAGGTGATTTGATTGATACTTCTGTAATAAATTATACCGGCAATAGTTTGGCAACCTTGTTAAGCGATGTAGTTGTAAACGATGAAACCATCATAAAAACAGTATCGCTACCGGTAACCGATGCCCCAACCATTGCCATCCTTTCCGGCAACCTTGCCCCACAGGGTGCAGTGATAAAAGTAGCGGCAGCCGCTGCACATTTATTGCAGCATACGGGCAAAGCGGTTGTGTTTGAAAACTATGAAGACATGCTGAACCGCATTGATGATGAGGCATTGGAAGTAGATGAAAACTCCGTAATGTTGTTACGGTATGCAGGGCCAAAAGCTGTACCAGGTATGCCGGAATGGGGCATGATTCCAATACCAAAAAAATTACGTTCCAAAGGAATTAAAGACATGGTGCGTATAAGTGATGCCAGAATGAGTGGCACCAGTTTTGGCACAGTGGTTTTGCATGTAGCGCCGGAAGCATTAGTGGGAGGGGCGTTGGCAGTAGTGCAAAATGGAGATAGCATTACGCTGGACATCATCAATAGAAAATTATCATTGAATATCAGTGCCGAAGAAATGGCAGCGAGAAAAGAAAAATGGCGAGCACCTGTAAGCAAACACAGAAGGGGCTACCCACTATTATTCATTCGGGAAGTATTGCAGGCCGATGAAGGTTGCGATCTTGATTTTTTAAAACCTAAGAGTGCTGAGGACTTAATTTTTATTCAACCAATAGTAGGGAGGTCATAATTTTTTATATGAGCAACCACTTGCAAATTACCGCAACGGAATTATATCCATCTGCCAATTTAATTGGTGAAGGGCCTGTATGGCATGCCGCAAGAAACAGTTTTTTTTGGGGAGACATTGAAAGAAAGAAACTGCGTGAAATGAGTTGGGCAGATAAGCAGGTGCAGGTTTGGGAAATGCCACAGCGTATTGGACTGGTTGTAGTTGCTGAAGATGGAAATTTAATTGTTGCACTACAAGATGGATTAGCAAAATTTGATTTGAAAACAGCAGCCATAGAATGGTTGATGGATATAGAAAAAGACATTGCAAACAACCGGGCTAACGATGGCAAGTGTGATAGTGAGGGGAGGCTTTGGCTGGGTACAATGGATGTGCAGGCATCACAAAACTCCGGTGCATTGTATTGCGTGCATGGCAATAGCATAACACCGCGTCTTACTTTGCTTACCCTATCTAACGGCATGGCCTGGTTGTTGGATAATAACCGTTTTTATTTTATTGACAGCCCACAAAGAAAAATTGACGCTTATTTATTCGATGCTGTAACAGGCACTATACATTTTGAACGCACAGCGGTAGAAGTTCCCGAAGCAATGGGTATGCCGGATGGTATGTGCATAGATGAAGAAGGGATGCTTTGGGTAGCACATTGGGGTGGCCATTGTGTTGCGAGGTGGACTCCTGAAACTGGTGAACTGCTATACAGAATTGAGTTGCCCCTGCCACAAGTTTCATCCTGTGTGTTTGGGGGAGAAAATTTAGACGAGCTTTTTATAACCACTGCCAGCGAAGGTTTAAGCGAAGTTGAATTACAGCTATATCCTTCCAGTGGCCATGTATTTGTTGCCCAGCCAGGCGTGAAAGGTGTTGCAGCAAACCACTATAGACAAAACTAAACATAAAAAACAAACCAACTTATGAGTGAAGGTCTTTTCGGTTCTGTACCCATCATACCTACACCTTTTACAGCAGATGAAACAATTGATGAAGTGGCGTTAAGAGGCTTGATTGAATTTGCTATTTCATCCGGCCTGAGGGCTGTATGCCTGCCAGCTTATGCAAGTGAGTTTTACAAATTAACGGATGATGAAAAGCTATTGGTAGTAAAAATTGCGGTAGAGCAATCTGCAGGCCGCTTGCAAATTGTTGCGCAGTCTAACCATCCTTCTTTAAAAGTGGCCATACAATTAGCAAAGGCTAATATTGCCGCAGGGGCCAATATTATTTCTTTGGCCGTACCCCGGATTTTTAGTTTTCCAGAGGCTACTATCAAAGAATATTTATCTGAATTTTTTGATGCTATTCCCGGCACCCCGGTACTGGTACAAGACTTTAATCCAAATGGTTCCTCTATCAGTGTTTCGCTTATCAATGACTTAAGGCTGCAACATGCTAATTTCAAATACCTTAAACTGGAAGAGCCCTTAGGTGCGCCAAAATTCAAAGAAATAATAGCCCTTACGGAAGGTACGGTAAGTGTGTTTGAAGGCTGGGGTGGGTTATATTTGCTGGAGCTAATTCCTGTAGGTATTGCAGGCGTAATGCCCGGCCTGGCGGTGGCTGATATTTTACAAAAAATATTTTCCCTTCGTAAAAGCGGAGACGATGCCGTAGCGTTTGAATTGTTTGAGAGAGTGATGCCGCAGATATTTTTTTCGCTCCAAAACATGGAACTGTTTCATTACGCAGAAAAAGAATTATTGATGGCAAGAGGAGTCCTAAAAAATAGTATCGCAAGAAAGGCCGCTTATGTACCGGATGCTTCTTCTGTTGCGTACATTAAAGAATTAAACCAACGCATAGTTCAATTGGTGGAGGATATAAAAGCCAACTATTAATCCCAAGCCGTTATTATTGTATTGTCATTTTTTAATTTTATTCAAATGGATTTTAAGGCACAAATTGCAGTAGTTACTGGCGCAGCGTCAGGCATAGGGCTTGCCTTAGCCAAACGTTTAATCGCCGAAGGCGCAAGACTTATTTTGCTGGATTTGAATAAAGAGGCCTTGGAAAAAGCTTTTGGTGAGTATCCAGAACAGGTAACTTTGTTTGCAATTGATATTACCAAACAGGGCGAAGTAAAAAGTGCAATAGAGATTGCAGCAAAAAAATGGGGCAGGATAGATATATTGGTAAACTGTGCAGGTATTACTGGTTTCACCAATGTACTGAGCCATGAGGTGGCTACAGATAATTTGCACAAGGTTTTTGAAATAAATTTCATGGCGAGCTTTTATACTGCTCATGCGGTATTGCCCCACATGATGAAACAACAGTACGGCAGAATTTTGCACCTGGCTTCTATAGCAGGCAAAGAAGGGAATGCCGGAATGCTTGCCTACTCTGCATCTAAGGCTGCCGTTATTGGTATGACCAAAGTGCAGGGCAAAGAATACGGCGAAATGGGCATTACAGTAAATGCATTAGCGCCAGCAGTTATCAGAACACCATTGGTAGATGCTATGCCAGCGGAACAGGTAAAGTATATGACGGATAAAATACCCATGAAACGCTGTGGCACCCTGGATGAAGCGGTTGATATAATTTGTTACATCATCTCCAGAGAAAATAGTTTTACAAGCGGTTTTACTTTTGACTTGTCTGGCGGAAGGGCAACGTATTAAGCCTTCAACGGTTTTAATATAAATGATAACTATGTGAAATAGTACTTAGTCTAATTTGTTTTCTACCATAAGCGATATGGTTTGTTATAAAAATAAGATCAAAACTTGCTAAACAGAATAAATATGAAAAAAGTAAATAATTGTATATTGCTTTTATTGATAGGGCTAAGCCTGGAAACAATTGCTTTTGGTCAAGTCTCCCAATTAGCTATTCCAAATTTTTCCGGCACATGGCGTATGGATATTGAACGGGCTGGTGGCGTAATTATTAGTTCTTATTTTAAACTCCATCAAATAGACACAAATGTGAATGGAACAGTGGTGATCAATGGCGCGGTTGAACTTCCATTGCGGAAACCACATCTTGATCAAGCTGATCTTGTTTTTAGAACAGCCTGGAATATGGACTATCGTCTTCATCATCAAGATGAAAAATTGCTTGTAACGATTAAGCATTCTTCAAAAGGTATAGAGAAAGCATACGCTTTTCGGGTTTCAGATAGTGAAGCGCTACCACCACAAAAAATCACTTTGCCAGAACTGTTAGCAGTGCCTTCAAATCAATTAGCGCTTACTCCACCAATGGGTTGGAATAGTTGGAATCATTTTGCTGAAAAGGTAAATGACTCAATTGTTCGTGCAGCCGCTGATGCATTAGTTAGTACTCGCCTTGCAGCTGCAGGTTATTCTTACATAAATATTGATGATTGTTGGCAAGGCTATCGGGATAGTGAAGGCAATATTGTGCCTAATAAAAAATTTCCCAATATGAAAGCACTTGCCGATTATGTCCATAGCAAAGGATTAAAACTGGGAATCTACTCATCGCCTGGTCCTTTTACCTGTGGTGGTTATTTGGGAAGTTTGGGACATGAAGAGCAAGATGCCAAAACTTATGCCTCCTGGGGAATAGACTATCTTAAATATGATTGGTGCAGCGCCTCAAGACTTTATTCAAATGACGAACTTCAGGCTACCTATCAAAAAATGGGTTTGGCGTTAGCAAAATCTGGTCGCCCTATTGTTTATAGTCTTTGTGAATATGGTATGGGCGATGTTTGGAAGTGGGGACCAAAGGTAGCGGCAAATCTTTGGCGCACTACAGGCGATATTCAGGATAATTGGTTATCAATGTCAAATATTGGTTTTAGCCAGGATAGGTTGGCTGCCTATGCCGGCCCCGGCCATTGGAACGATCCTGATATGCTCGAGGTTGGAAATGGTGGTATGACCGCTACTGAATACAGTACTCATTTCAGCCTTTGGTGCTTATTAGCAGCACCATTAATGGCCGGAAACGATCTCCAAAAAATGTCTCCTTCTACGCTTGAAATTTTAAGCAACAGTGAAGTAATTGCCATAGATCAGGATTTGCTTGGAAAACAAGCTATAACAATTTTTAAAGAGGGGGATGTTCAAATTTTGGCGCGTGACCTTAAGGATGGCGCTAAGGCCGTTGGATTGTTCAACACCGGGCTAAAAGGCCAGATAGCTTCAGTAAGCTTTTTAGATTTAAAAGTAAATGGCAAACAAAAGATAAGGGATTTATGGCTACATAAAGACTTAGGACAATTCAAGTCCAAATTTAGTGTTCATGTGCCACCTCATGGTGTTGTTCTTATAAAAGTTTCGCCAAAAGCTAAATAATACCGTATGCCCGAATGTAGTCCAGTCATCTTTTCTATCGGAATAACCTGAAGTGATTGCGATCAATGTAGTTTTAATTATTAAACCATCTATTATTAATCATTTCATATGAAGTATTCAATCATCACAATCCTTTGTTTTTTTACTTCTATCGTCTGCCACTCGCAACGGACATGGATGGCTGCTTCTCCCGACAAATCGCTAGAAATTGTGCTAACAGAAAAGGGTGGGCGTTTGTCGTACCAGGTTTTTTCTGATAAGAAAGCTGTCATCAAAACCTCTGGCCTGGGTATACAAAGCAGCACAACAGATTTTTCCCGGAATCTTTCTTTTGTAAATGCGGTATCGAAAAAGATAGATGAACATTATACATTAAAGATTGGTAAACAAAAAGTCAATCATGCGCAGGCCAATGAAACAACTATTTCATTTAAGTCAAAAGATGATATGCCTGTTCAAATTCAACTACGTGCTTACAATGATGGTGTGGCATTTCGTTATCGTTTCTCCAGGGTAAAGTCTTCAATGGAGATTACAGGAGAGGAGACTGAATTTGCAGTTCCAACCGAAGGCAAAGTATGGGTGCAAAATTATGATTTGCCCACCAAGTACACACCTGGCTATGAAGGTGTATATCAAAATGGAATACCTATTGGAACCAATGCTAAAGATGCAGGCGGCTGGGCATTTCCGGCTTTATTTCAAACCGGGCAACATTGGCTGTTGCTTACTGAGTCTAATCTTTCTAAAGATTTCTATGGGTCTAGGTTGGATTCCAATTGTGCCAATGGCGTGTATAAAATTACAAAGCCACTGGCAGGCGAAGGAAATGGAACTGGCACGTTAACCGCCGTGGCAATAAAGCCTTTCTCAACTCCCTGGCGTGTAATTATGGTAGGAAAAAAATTAGCAACTATCATCGAGTCAAATCTGGTGTATCACCTTGCAGCACCCAATACGTTAGGCGATGTTAGCTGGGTAAAACCTGGCCGTTCATCATGGAGCTGGTGGGGTGATCACGATAGCAGCAAAGACTTTATGAAACTCAAGAAATTTGTAGATCTGGCTAAAGAAATGGGCTGGGAATATTCTTTAGTAGATGCAAACTGGGATATTATGGAAGGCGGTACCATAGAGCAACTGGTAGCTTATGCAAAAACGAAAAATATTCGCCTGATACTTTGGTATAATTCGGGAGGGCCACATAATACCGTGTCTGAACGACCACGGGATATAATGAATGATGCTGCTAAGCGAAAAGAGGAGCTAAAAAAATTAAAGAAATGGGGAATTGCGGGTATAAAGGTCGATTTTTTTCAAAGCGATAAACAAAACATTATTCAATTATACCATGATATTATAACAGATGCGGCGAAAGAGAAGATCATGGTAAACTTTCATGGCTGCACGTTACCCAGGGGTTGGTCAAGAACTTATCCTAACCTGGTGAGCACTGAAGCAGTGCGTGGTGCAGAAAATTATGGATGGGGAAAAGAATTTGCAATAAAAGCTCCTGAATTGAATGTTATATATTCCTTTACCCGAAATGTTGTGGGGCCTATGGATTATACGCCAGTTACCTTCTCAGACTATGAATGCTGCAAGCATACTACAACCAATGCACATGAGTTGGCCTTATCAGTGGTATTTGAATCGGGCATATTGCATTTTGCAGATAGAGCTGAGCCATACCAGTCCTTGGACGCACGCATAAAAAACTTTATGAGGATCGTGCCCACCACCTGGGACGAAACAAAGTTTATACAAGGCGAACCTGGTAAAGAAATGGTGTTGGCAAGAAGAAATGGAAGCAGCTGGTACGTGGCTGGTATCAATGGCGAGGACCTTCAAAAAAATATTTCTCTTCAACTTCGCTTTCCAAAAGGTTCGTCTTACAAGGCTTCTCTATTTACCGATGGCAGGCACAGCAGGGAAATAAAAATTAACGAGATGGCGTGGAAAAAGGGGAACCCGGTTGACATAACCTTGTTGCCAAATGGCGGCTTTGTTTTGGTACTACAACCGGTTAACAATACGAAATGATCCTGGGTATGGGAGAATATGAATGCCTGGTGTTTTCTTTTGGTTTCATACATCAAATTTAAGGGTGATCGCCTTATTTTTTATTCTGTGCAAAAAAAGAGTCTCATTTTAATAACCTTACATTCTTATCATGAAATATTTCATCTTCTATTTAATTGCCTGTTGCCTAGCATGTAACCTTGCGGCACAGCAGCAACCAACAAAAGTCGGCATTAAGAAAAAGAAAAACGGGTTTCAATTAACCGTAAAAGGCAAGCCTTATTTTATTAAGGGGGCTGTTGGAAATAATTATCTGGAAAAACTAAAGCAATATGGCGGCAACTCCATTAGAACAGGTAGCAAGAAGGAGACCTTGGACCAGGCATTGAGCTTGGGACTAACAGCATTGGTAAATCTGCCTGTTAGAGCCGAGCGTGATGGAATGAATTACGATGACACAGCCTTAGTAAGAAAGCAGCATGAAAGGGTTATGGCCATTGTGCGGGATACAAAAGATCATCCTGCAGTAATCATGTGGGCCTTGGGTAATGAACTGGATTTTATTCAAGCCAACGTAAAATTGCATTACAATACCAAAGTTTGGGATGCGGTGAATGCACTTGCAAAAGAAATTCATGAAATTGATCCTTTTCATCCGGTAATGACAGTGGTGGGTTCTATCAACCCGGAAAAGATCAGTGATTTGCTGCGGCTATGTCCAGATCTTGATTTGCTTGGGGTGAATGAATATGGTGATTTATTAAAAATCCCCGAATGGCTTCGGCAGTTTGGATGGAAAAAGCCTTATGCAGTGACAGAGTGGGGACCAACAGGCTTTTGGCAAGTACCCAAAACGATCTGGAAAGTACCTATCGAGGAAACAAGTTCCATGAAGGCCGCTAAGTATAAAGAGCGATATGAAAAAGCTATAGCAGCAGATAAAAATTGTATTGGCTCCTACGTATTTTTATGGCGACAACACCAGGAGCGGACACATACCTGGTTTGGTATGTTTGATGCAAACGGAAAAGAAACAGAAGCGGTAGACGTGATGTATTATGAATGGAAAGGGAAATGGCCGCCCAATCGTACACCGCGACTGGATTCTGCAAAAATTGAAAACATGACTGCCTACCAAAATGTGTACCTTAAAAAAGGTGAAGCTTATACCGCGCAGGTATGGGCATCCGATCCTGACAAGGATATGTTAACATATGCCTGGGAAATATTACCTGAAGGAAGCAATTTTCCTTATGGTGGTGGTGGCGAAAAAAAACCAGAAGCTATAAGTGGCTTAATAGATGATGGTGAAAAAAGCAGGATCAGTTTTAGGAGCCCTGATAAAGAGGGTTCTTACAGGTTGTTTGTTTATGTTTATGATGGTAAAGGTCATTTTGCTACCGCTAATGTTCCCTTTTATGTAAATCAATAATTGCCGTTTATTTAAAAGTTTCGCGTAGTCCAATTTTTTCTAACGATGCACTTAAACACTGATATTTTTATTCTAATCATCGCTAACGGTTAAACATAAGTTATGAAGAAATTTATTTTATTAATTCTTGTGCATAGCTGCTTATTTGGAAGTGCTCAAATGCGGCTTCCACAGACTGCAAAAGTTGCTCCATTTATGGGCCGGCCTACCATTTTTATAAATGACAAGCCCGTAAGCCCTGATATTTATGCCTTAACGCATGCCTATGGCGGACGCTGGTCCTGGGAAGAGGTTGCCCAACGCAACATCTATAATTTTTGCGAGGCGGGTATAAAAATTTTTCAAGTAGACCTGTACTTTGAAGACATCTGGTACAAAGGAAAGGATTCTCTTGATATAGCAAAAGTTCAAAAACAGATAGGCGGCGTACTTCAAGTTTGCCCGGGCGCCAGCGTGATAATCAGAGTACATACCAACGCACCTTATTGGTGGAATGAACAGAACAGAGAAGAATGTACTGAATATGCTGACGGGCCGATTGAAACCCGACAGTATGGCCCGCCTTTTAATAATGAGGATGGAGATGTAAACAGGGCACTTCGAGCAAGCCTTGCGTCCCTGAAGTGGAGACGCGCGTCTGGTGAAAAGCTCGTAGAATTATGCAAGCGTTTATCGGTTACACCTGAAGGTAATTCAGTTGCGGGCATCCATGTAAGCGGCGGCATTTATGGCGAATGGCACTATTGGGGATTCATTGATCACGACCCTGATACAGGACCTGCTATGACAAAATATTTCAGGGAATGGCTACAGAAAAAATACAGGACAGATGGTGCCTTGAAAAAGGCATGGGCCACTAGTCAGTTTAATTTAGAAAATGCAACTGTTCCTTCTACTGCTGAAAGAAATGTTGCCTCCGATGGCATTTTTAAAGACCCTGCAAAAGACAAAAGGATAATAGATTATTTTACCTGTCAGCAAGAAGTAGTGGCCGATGACATTGAATACTTCTGTAAACTAACAAAAGAGTCGTGGCCGCGGCCATTGATAGTAGGCGTGTTCTATGGTTATTTCTATATGACCTTTTGCCGACAGGCATCAGGAGGTCATTTATTTATTGAACGAATAATGAACAGTCCTTATATAGATTATTTGAGCGCTCCTCAAAGTTACTATAGCGCATCAAGAAATTTAGGCGGTTCAGGAAACTCAAGAGGAGTTATAGAATCTGCATTGCTGCATGGGAAATTATGGCTAGATGAAGTAGACAACGGGGGATTGCAGAAAGGTTCTGTATTTGATGGCATAAGGGTATCCAATAAGCCAGATTCAAATTATGTTCCCATGATTCGCCGTAGTGCATTGTATCCGCTTATGCGTGGCATTGGACTTTGGTATTATGATTTTGGCATTCAGAAAAGTTTTGGTTGGTGGGATCGTCCTTTATACATGAAGAATATTAAAGAGGAAAAAGCTTTTTTCGACACAAGAGTCAACGTGCCATACAAGTCCGAAGCAGATGCTTTATTTGTATGGGATATGGAAAGTTATTATTACGTAAAAAATACAAGGACGCCGCTGTGTGATGACGAAATTGATAAAGCGCTTGAAGAAATTCTTCATGCCGGCGTTGTAGGAGACCACATATATTTATTTGACCTTGATAGAGTAAACCTGAATCAATACAAAGCTGTTGTGTTTTTGAATGTTCATAAAATGACATCAAAGCAAAGGCAATTTATTAAAAGCAACGTATGCCGTGATGGGCGTACCGTTGTTTGGAATTATATGCCAGGTTATACCGATGGCGAGGTGTTGAACATGAAGTTCGTTCAGGAACTGGTCAATATGGATATCAAGACTTTGCCATCGCCGGCAAAACCTTCTGTTACCATAAAAGAGCCATCATACACATTTAAATTTAGCGGACCAGTTAATCCAATGGCAATGATATCAGATAAAAATATTGAACCTTTAGGCTATCTAACGGGTACTGATACTGTTGTTGTGGCTAGAAAATTATTGCCAGGATATAAATCGGTTTACTCAGTGCTTCCCTTACATGGAAGTGATGTTTATAGAAATATTTTAAAAACAGCAGGCTGCCACGTATATAACGAGGAAACTGATTTTACTTATGCAAATAGTGGTCTATTGCTCATACACACGGTAAAAGGTGGAAGCCGTACCATTTACCTTAAAAGCGGTAAGCGTATTAGTATTAACCTGCCCCCAAAATCATCCACGCTTTATAACAGCGAAACTGGTGAGCGGGTTTTATAAAGAATAATATTTTCGGTAATGGTGCACTAGTTTGGTTGCCGGTAAGATCCGCATTAAGCACAAAGCCTTGAGCGGGAAGGTTTTGATGATTACCAGTTATTCATTAGGCAGCACAGGAGTATATACAACAATCTCTTTTATATGCTTTGCACCCTGGCCCGTAATTGTTAATTGATGCTTTGTATTGCTAATGCCCTGGAAAAGTGTTTGAATTGAAGATGGAGTAAGCACCGCGGACTCATGGCACATACACTTAGTTTGCCATTGTAACACATCTCCTGGCTGTAGCCAGGAATATTGTGAAAAATCACCTTCATTCCTTCGTATAAACCAGTAGTCGGGCTTAATGGTGATTTTGCCAGACTTGGATGTAAACAACTCAATGCTGTTTCCGGTTCCGTCCTCACCGGTCTTAGATCCTTTAATCGAGAAAACCACTTGCTGCTGTACACTATCTATTGAAATTATCGTTAATGACCAATCCTCCTCCTGCACTTTATCAGACAAGTCCATGGCTATTAAAAAGCCAATCTTCGTAAGAAAGCTGTTATTAGATTGTCGCGTAGGACGGGTATAATAATAACAACCTTTATTTGTTTCTAAACTTTGCTGATCAACCACTAATCCAATAGATGCTGCCTTTGCTGAAGCATCGGCTTGCACGTCAATACGGTTACCCGTAAATGATAGCGTGAGAATATCTTTTTTTACAGAAAAATCCTTTCCTCTTTTTAATATTTTCATTCTGTTGTCAGAAGCACCTCCGTAGCTAAGATTATCAAAATAATTTTCAATAATAGCAGCCATCAAGTAATTGCCTTGATTATTTAAATGAATGCCGTCTACAACCAAGTCTTTAATCTGCAGGTTATTATCTTTCAGGTACTGTTTCCAATACTTACGAATGTCTAATAGTGCTAATCCATATTTTTTGCATAGTTCAGGCATCCATACATCGCTATGGTGGTTGTGCCATTCCTGGCCCTGATTTGCCATATGATCTGTTTGAATGGCTATATCCGCTGTTGTTTTGCTTTGAATAATACGAATGATTTTTTCATAGTCTTGCTCATTTCCATAATCGTGGAATAGAATCAGATCAGGGTAAAAAGAAGCTATATCATTTGCGGTCGTTATCTTAAGGCGTTCTGTACTAAAGCCACCAATTGATTTGTTAACAATATTGAATTTCGTATTGGGATATTTTTTTTCAAAGTAAGCCTTTACTTCCTTCCACCACTGCTGCACGCTGATTGACTGCCCATAAATCAAAATGCGCACTTCTCTATTGGGTTGGTTCAATAATGAAGAAGTATAATGCAACTGGTCATTAAATAATGGCGGATTGTTTATTGTCGGGAGCGGATGAAATGGTTGGCTGAAAACAGGTGTAAAAATCAAAAAAAAGGATACTAAGGTGCTAAAACGCTTCATAAATAATGTTTTAAAATTACATAGCAATAGTACCGAAAGGTAATTAAATTATATTAGTTCTATTCCTAATTTATTAGGATATTAATATTAAAAATGATATTCGGCTGTTTTGTAAACAAAAAGCAATATATAAAAATTACAGAGAATTGTAAGTTTAGACCTTAACTTTAACGGATGTTAGTAAACCAGTTCAATTGTAGTAACTATGAGACTATTCAACTCTTGTCATCTGGTGAACGGAGAAAGTATGTAATCGTAAGTAGTAGATCGTAGCAGCCAAGTTTTAGTTCATTATGTCAGCAACCCATTCACCCCATAAAACAGTACACACATGATGCTTAATTAGCCCATTATCGTAATTTGCGTGCGTGGGTTATAAATTTCTTGTATAACCATTTCTTTGATTTTCTTCAAAGAAGTATTTCATACAAAGCAATTGAACAGAAACAGACCTTTATGAATAAAAATTATCTTGCTCTGTCATTTATATTATTAGTAAACTTTACTGCGGTTGCACAGGTTAACGTAACCCACCTGCTTTGTGAAAATAAAATCAATCCAATAGGGCTTTCCGTTACCCAGCCACGCCTTAGCTGGCAACTGAGTTCTCTAAAGCGAAATGTAATGCAAACCGCGTATGAAGTAAAAGCTATTATAGACGCGGCCTCGGGCAAGGCTGGTAAAGAAGTTTGGAGTAGTGGAAAGGTGTCTTCTTCTCAATCTGTTTATGTTACTTATGCCGGGGCTCCGTTGCAGCAAGGTGTAAAATATAAATGGCAGGTAAGGGTTTGGGATAATGATAGTAAAGTTTCCGACTGGAGTCCTGCGGCCCAATGGCAAATGGGTTTGATGCAACCATCTGACTGGAAAGCAAAATGGATTGAAGCCGGGTACAAGGAGGAACGTGCATTGCACCCAATCCCTATTTTTAGGAAAACATTTTCTGCCGGAAAAACAGTAAAATCTGCCATTGCCTACATCACATCGCATGGCTTATATGAAGCGTTTATCAATGGCAAGCGAGTGGGTGATTTGTATTTAAGTCCAGGTTGGACAAGTTATAATAAGCGTCTTCAGTATCAAATGTATGATGTTACCCATTTGCTGAACGGGGGTAAAAATGCTATTGGGGTAATGCTTGGCAGCGGATGGTACAGGGGTAGGTTGGCTACAGCAAAAAATTGGAATTTGTATGGAGAAAACATTGGATTATTGCTTCAGCTTAATATCACTTATAAAGATGGAACATCAGAAACCGTAATTTCAGATGAGAGCTGGAAAACTTCTATGGGGGCTATACAATATTCTGAAATTTATGATGGCGAAATACAAGATGCCCGTAAGGAACAGGTTGGTTGGGCAACCGCTCAGTTTAATGATGATGGATGGAGCGGCGTGCAAGTAAAAGACCTCCCTAAGCAACAGATAATCGCTTCGGAAAGCGAACCTGTTAGAAAGCAGGAAACATTCAAGCCGCTGAAAATTATAACAAGTCCTCAGGGAGACAAAATAATAGATTTTGGTCAGAACCTGGTGGGTTGGGTTGTGGTAAGGTTAAAGGGCCATGCCGGTGATAAAATAGTGATATCGCATGCAGAGGTTTTAGATAAGAATGGCAATTTTTATACTAAAAATTTAAGGACTGCTAAACAACAAAACATCTACATTTTAAAAGGTGATAATGAAGAAATTTTTGAACCGCATTTTACCTGGCAGGGTTTCCGCTTTGTAAAGGTGGAAGGTGTAGAAGGCAACTTAAGGCCGGAAGATTTTACGGCCGTTGCCTTGTATTCTGATATGGAACGTACAGGAAACTTTACTTCTTCCAATCCCTTGTTAAATCAATTGCAACATAATATTGAATGGGGGCAGAAAGGAAATTTCATAGACATTCCTACCGACTGTCCGCAACGTGATGAACGTCTAGGTTGGACAGGAGATGCACAGGCGTTTTCCCGAACTGCTGCTTACAATATGAACGTACATAGTTTTTTCACAAAATGGCTGAAAGACCTGGCTGCAGACCAGTTGCCGAATGGTATTGTTCCTCCCGTTATACCAAATACCATACGCGAATATGCTGCAGGCGCTGCGGGCTGGGCCGATGCATCCATTATAATTCCATGGGTGTTGTACCGGGCTTATGGCGATAAAAAGATACTGGCAGATCAATACTCCAGTATGAAAGCATGGGTTGGCTATATGCAGCAAAGCAGCACCGGTTATTTATGGAATAAAGGGTTTCAGTTTGGCGACTGGCTTTTTTACCGGCCGGCCGATGACCTTGATGGACGTTCGGCGGTAACTGATAAGTATTTGATTGCACAATGTTTTTTTGCCAACTCCGTGCAGTTATTGATTAATACCGCTACTGTCTTAAACAAAAAAGAAGATGCACTGCAATACAGCAATCTGTTGAGAAACGTCAAAGAAGCTTTTTTAAAAGAATATATAACGCCCAACGGCAGGTTGATTTCGGGTACACAAACGGCATACACGCTTGCACTTAATTTTGATATGCTTCCTGAAAATATGAGAGCAGGTGCAGCCAAGCGCCTTGCTGATAACGTTGCATCTTATAACAACCATCTTACCACTGGCTTTTTAGGAACACCTTATTTATGCCATGTGCTTTCTCGTTTTGGGTATGATTCGATTGCCTATAAGTTATTGTTGCAGGAAAGTTATCCATCCTGGTTGTATCCTGTAAAAATGGGCGCTACTACTATTTGGGAGAGGTGGGATGGACAAAAGCCCGATTCCAGTTTTCAAAATGCGGCCATGAATTCTTTTAACCATTATGCTTATGGTGCTATTGGCGACTGGATGTATCGTGTAATGGCAGGACTTAGTGAAGATGAGCCCGGTTATAAAAAAATTAAGATCATGCCTCATATAGGTGGAGGGCTTACATCTGCCAAAGCAGCGTTAAAAACCTATTATGGAAATGCAAGCGCTGGCTGGGAACTACAAAACAACCGGTTAACACTTACAGCAGAAATACCTGCCAATACTACGGCCATCATATATATTCCGGCAAAGAGCATTGATGCCATTACAGAAGGTGGCAAAAAAATATCCGACAATAGAGATTTTAAAATTGTTGGTCAGGAAGGTAAGTATGTAAAAATAGAAACAGGTTCGGGTAATTATGTATTTTCAATAACCGATAATGGACTTGTCAAAAAGTTTTAAATTACTTCCTTTTTCCACAACTTCTTAGGTAATAACTTTGGTGCAACAATACGCAATTGATGATTCCGCAATGATAAATGGAAGCAATGCTGTAACTCCTATTAACGGAAAAATAGCTTATCTTGTACCCGGTAACAGTCATTCGTCAAGACAGGCTTCTGCAGAATTACAATACATGGCTTTAACAGGAAATTGTTCAGGTGTTGATCATGCCATAAGGCAGTAGAATTGGACCAGCTACATGGTAGATATTGTTGGAAAGAATCGTTACATGGAGGATGAGAGCTGGTTAACAGCTGGCAGTGGAGATTTTGTTGGGCCTTACCTACGTGTTTTTGCAGCCATGCCTCTATTAGCGCCTGCTACTCAGGGTTATATGCTTTCTACACGCTTTGTCATTCAACATGTTTTTTACTGGGTCAACTGGGTAAATACCATTACTCTATGGCAAATGATATACAAAACGTACAACTTTACTAAATTGTCTATGATATAGCAGGAAAGGAACAAAAAAGCTTTTAACAAAAGTAATCGGAGGGGTTGTTTGATGGTAAGGAAGTGGTTGAAAATAACAAAGAAGAAGGTTATGAATGGAAGGCCGTAAGCAAATGAGGTATACTTACCATTAGAAGAACAAAGGTTAAAATGTTGTAATACTAGTATAAAAATGATCAATAGACCAACATTAATGCACTAATAACAAATTACTTAAAATTTAAAATTTAAACAATGAAAGCATGCCAGCCATGGTTAAAGAGCACCAGGAACGCCATTTTTTTCCTGCTATATTTATTATCATTATCCGAAATCTCATTTGCTCAAAAGAGTCTGGTAATTCTTCCTTCAACATCAAAAAAGGTAGCGCCTTTTGAAAAAGTAGATGTTGTTTGCCTGGGCGCAGGGGTGTTATCTGTTAAAGATAGCAAGGGCAGAGAATATGTACGTATAAATGCCGCGCCTGCAGTAGCTTTCAATGCAGGTGGTGCCGCAGGAATGCAAACAATATCATTACTTGATAAAGCGGGAAAGCCGGTAAGCAGCACTACATTCTTATTGGAGGCGCCAACCAAGATTAATGATGGCGGAAAAATAAAGGAGCTGTATGATATCTGTTACAAGGGAATGATATCTGAAGGAAGAAAAGGTTTTCATGAATTCAAGTATAAAGGCAAAAGTTATAACATGTATGTTTCCTGGGATTTGGACAATAACAACGTGATGAACGGTATGCAATATTTTGATTCGCATGGTAACGGTTTAACCGATCTGCTTCGGGAAACGCAACGGGAGGATGGAATGATCTGGAGCTTCGTTTCTTCGAATTACGGGGGTTTGGGAAGTTCAGATTACTTCAAAAGTGCATATGCGCCAATTAATTTTTATAGAGAAGACGGCAATACTTTCTTTGTGCGGCAGCCGGTGGATAATCATTCCGATTATAACTATGTGAATATGTTTTACAAATATTGGAAGGCGAGTGGCAATAATGAGTGGATGAAAAAAACGCTTTCATCGGCAGCGTTTGCCCTTGATTATTGCTATACAGATTCTGTGCGTTGGTCAAAACGTTTTCACCTATTAAAACGCCCCTATTGTATTGACTCCTGGGACTTCCAGGTAGATGACGAATATACACCTGCTGCTCCCATTAGTCCAACAATGGTAATAGTGCCTGGCAAAACAAAATATGGTGTGTTCTTTGGCGACAATACCGGTTATTATGAGGCGTGTAACCAGGTAGCAGAAATGTATGATTCTACAAACCAAAAAGACAAAGCAGCTATTTACCGCCAACGGGGTGTAGACATTTTAAAAAATTTAGAGAACCTTTCCTGGAACGGAAAATATTTCACCCATTTTATTGATGAAGATCCAACCGTTAAACGCGACTTGGGCGTTGATGAAAAATCGCAGATAGCACAAGGTAATATGTATTCAATCAATCGTGGCCTGCCACATCAAATTAATAAAGCCATCATAAAAACCTACCAGCAGTTAAAGGGCAACCTTCCTGTAGGTTCTCCCGGAGAATGGTACGCCATCTATCCGCCATTTGAAAAAGGCTTCGGTTCGCACAACGAAAAATGGCAATACATGAACGGTGGTATTGCAGGCCATGCGATAGGAGAGCTTG
>JBDTVE010000281.1:0-4877 GCA_040007355.1 Bacteroidota bacterium
TTATTTTCTTACCTCTGGGAGACCGGTACGGGCAAATGTTTTGACCTGTTGTGGAATCGTTTCAAACAAACCGGCCGAACGATCACCCCTTAATGACCTACCTTTATGCCAAACTTCAGCATACATGAAATCTGAAAAAGCAATACTGGCCGGCGGGTGTTTCTGGGGAGTGGAAGAACTTATCCGTCAGCTTCCCGGTGTAAGTTCAACTGTTGTGGGGTATACTGGCGGCGATGTGCCCAATGCCAACTACCGCAACCATGGAACCCACGCGGAAGCCATCGAGATTGTATTTGATCCAAGCCAACTCAGCTTTCGCGCCTTGCTGGAATTCTTTTTTCAGATCCATGACCCCACAACCCGCAACCGTCAGGGGAACGACCGCGGCACCTCCTATCGCTCCGCCATTTTTTACCTGGATGAGACCCAACGGGAAACCGCCAAAACGGTGATGGCAGAAATGGAGGCTTCAAAAAAATGGCCCGGACCCATTGTTACTGAACTGGTACCCGCCACAGATTTCTGGAATGCAGAGGCGGAACACCAGGATTACCTGCAAAAGAATCCCGGCGGCTATACTTGTCATTTTATTAGGCCCCACTGGAAAATGGCATAGTACCACCCGCCACGGAGACTTCCCTATCAATGATTCAGCATGCTGTGTTAAACCATATTGTTGGAAGGTGACACATGTGAACCAGTTAAGCATGAAAACCACGCCGTTTAAACGCAGAATAATCGAATACCCATTGACTGCCCGCTATTCCCATTCAAGGCAAGACCGGTTTTCCCAGTAAACGGCTGGCAAGCTCCAACCCATTCAATAGATCATAGGTTCGTCGCCGCCCCCGCCACGCGAACCGCGTCGATCCCAGGCCTCAAAACAGGCCCGCTGCTGAAAAAACGAAAAATAGGCTGCCGCGCACCAGATGGCCAATGAAACTCCTTAGGGCCAGTCCGAAAAACAAACCCTTAAGCCTGTTCCCAAATTTTCAGCAATCATTCTCATATTTGGAATCTGACACTGACGATTTTTCTGTAGTATATTGATTTTCAATGCATAATTTAATGGCACAAGGATGGAGATTCTTGCTGTATCGAACTGAAAATTACGACTATGAAAACAATTTTTACACTTTTAACACTACTCGCACTTACATCGGTTACTACCGGATTTGCCCAGACTACTTACACCGTAAATAGCAACAGCAGCTATTCTGCTTCCTGCAGTAATTGCGTGTTTAATATCGCCGACAACGTTACCCTTACTATCAAGAATACGGGTACCTGCAATGGTTGTACGTTTAACGGCGGAAATATTGAAGTGGAACATACTATCACCTGCCAGCCCTGTTCCTTCAACGACAATAACATTACCCTGGATAACCAGTCAATAAAGCCTAATTCAAATACAACCAGTTTCAAGAACGTTGTGTTAACCGCAACCGGTAACAGCGCTATTATTGCCAACACTGCGGTAACCATTACAAATTCCGTATTTACCTTTAATAACAATTCTTATTTTAATAATAGTGGCGGTCAACTGGATATCTCAAATAGCAGCCTTAATTTTTTTGGAAATGCTTATTTCATTGCGAATGCCGGCCCGGTCAATTTAAAAAATGGTAGCAAACTGGTTGTCGGTAATGGCCTGCTTGCCAGCAACGCGTATATAAAAATGAATGGACCAGCGTTGAATATTTATGATGCAACTTCATCGATCATACTGTCTAATTACAATAATTACTATTTTAACTGGGGAAGCTATAATTCTTTGAGTAATAACAAAACTTTTACCACTACATATCCAACTACCGCCAGCACCCTGAACTGTGGTGGCGCGGGCCAGAACGCCTGTGGCATGTGGGGCGCACCTACTGTGTACGGGCCTTCGGCTTTTAATTTTGCCGGCGTGGCAAGCATGAACGCCTTGTTGCCGGTGTTACTCACCAACTTTGCTGCAACCACCGCTAATAATCAGGTTGCACTTAATTGGACCACCCAGCAGGAATTGAATGCAGCTTATTTCTCTGTTGAACGCAGCGCAATCGGCTCAGCCTGGGAAAATATCGGAACGGTTCCTGCAAAAGGAAATGCTACAGCCCTTAGTTCTTATACTTATGCGGATGCCGCTCCTTTAAACGGTGCCGCTTTCTACCGGCTTGTAGTGGTTGACCTGGACGGCAGCAAATCTTACTCATCCACAAAAACGGTGCGTGCATTGCTGGTAAAAGAAATCAGTTTCTATCCCAACCCCGCCATCAATAACGTGCATATATCTTTAAACAGCACTTCTGAAACAACGATACAATTGATGAACCAGTCTGGCCAGGTTTTGCAGGAGCAAAAGGTTGCCGGTAACACCGCACTGGTTTCATTCAACGTTCAGCAATACCCCCGCGGCATGTATATCCTGAAAGTAGCTACCGCAGATGGTACCACGCAGACAGGTAAATTGTTGGTTGCCCGTTAAAGTGGTTTTCTTCCAACCACCAGGGCCCGGTACTGCCGGATGTCATTGCCGGCATCGGCTCCATAATCAGCCTCGTTATTTTTTTAAAATTCTGGAAAGTAAAAAATACCTGGCGGTTTCCAAACGGAACCCGCACCCACCATTCAAACGGCGTTCAGGTACACCACCGGCCTGATTGTCCGGACCTGGTCGCCATTTATATTGCTAGCGATCCTGATCATTGCCTGGGGCCTGTCAACCCATCAAGGATGTGTTTAACAGTGTTCAACAGTTGCAGTTTGAATTTCCCGGGCTGCACAATGCCAATGCAGACAACAACGATAAATTGTTACCCCGGCAAACTGCCGGCCGCCATCGCCAACGCTATCGGTATCGACCCCATTATAACGGTGGGGGCTATTGTATCCGGCGGTGTAATCGATAAAATGATTTCGCCACAGTCCATTGCCGTTGCGGCCGCCGCCGGCAGCCTGGTGGGAAAAGAATCCGAACTTTTCCGGTTTACGGTAAAACATCGTTTTTTAATGCTTATTTTTATTTGTTTTATTGTGCTGGGACATGCTTACCAGTTTAATTGGGTCATTCCCCGGTATCAGCAGATTATCCCCGTCGCCGCGGCCCTGGCGGAGTATCCAAAAGGATATGCCTGCCTGCTTGGGTTGTTGATTCTTATACTGCTCCTTGGTGGCAACCATTTTTATATTGAATAGGAAAAAGGATATAACGGATAAACAAGTGGAGGGTTAAGATTAAAAGAAGGGCTTGCCCGCGCAATAGCTATCAACCCATTTTTATCAACACTAAACAGGAATAATATTATTTATGAAGATTGTAGTACTGGACGGATACACATTAAACCCCGGCGACCTACATTGGGACGGGTTAAAAAAACTGGGTGACCTGGTAGTATATGAACGCACCGGCGCCGCACAGGTGGCGGAACGCGCAGCCGGGGCAGCAGTGATTTTTAGCAATAAAACACCGGTTACCAAAGAAGCCCTACAACAGTTGCCCGATCTGAAATTTATAGGCGTTCTGGCTACCGGTTATAATATCATTGATACAGAGGCCGCAAAAGCCAGGCGCATCGTGGTGGCCAATGTGCCGGGTTATGGTACCGCCTCGGTGATGCAGATGGTCTTTGCCTTATTGCTTGAACTCTGTCATCATGTGCAGCGGCACAGCGATGCGGTAAAGGCGGGTAAATGGACGCGCAGCGCGGATTTTTGTTTCTGGGATTATCCGCTGGTTGAACTTGCTGGCAAAACAATGGGCATTATTGGCTTCGGGCATATTGGCGAGCAGGTAGCCGATACCGCCACCGCCTTTGGCATGAATATTATCGGCAATAGCCGGCGCCGGTCTGACCAGTCGCACCGCAAAAACTTTGCCTGGGCAGAGGTTCCCGAATTGTTGGCGCAATCAGACGTGGTGAGTATTCACTGTCCGTTGTCGCCCGAAACAAAGGGCCTGATCAACAAAAAAAGCCTTCAACAAATGAAGAAAACGGCCTTCTTACTCAATACATCAAGAGGTCCCATTGTGGTGGATGAAGACCTTGCGGAGGCACTCAACAACCAGGTTATTGCCGGCGCCGGGATTGATGTGCTTTCGGTGGAACCACCACCGACCGACAACCCACTGTTTGCTGCAAAGAATTGCATTATCACCCCACATATTGCCTGGGCAACGTATGAGGCAAGGGCAAGAATGATGCAGACAACCGTGGATAACCTGGCCGCTTTCCTGGCTGGCAACCCGGTTAACGTAGTAAATAAATAATTTGTTTTTGCGCGCGCATCGGGTTTTGACGCGGATTATTATCAGCGTAAGGGTATGCTCACCAATTTGTAAAATTATTACTGACCAATGAAAAGCATCATCATCCGCGATAACCTGCAGCAACTATACAAAGATGTTTTTACGCCCGAAGCAATGGCTGCGCTGGAATCCCTGGCGCGGTTTAATAACGTTATAAAGGAAGGCATGGACCAAAGAATGCAGCGTCGGGCCGAACGCAGGCAATCGAAAACGCGAATCAGTTTTTTGGATGCCAGCGGTTATATCCCCAATACCACCCTGAAAGTGCAGGAAGCAAGGGACGGGAATTTTGAAGGCAGTGTGATACCGCAGGATCTGCAGCAACAATGGATACAGGGCACGGGGCCGGCGGCAAAACCACATGCAAATCTTGAAAGCAGCATTCGCAATACCGCGTACGCCTTGCTGTCCGGTGCAGACGGATGGATGTTTGACGGGGAAGATGCCTTGGGCCAAACAGCGTCCATGTCGCTGGACAACCAGCGCAACCTGATACTGGCCATTCATAAAGACCCGGTATTTTTAAAAGCGGCCGAAAAGGTTGCCGTCGAAATGAATGACTGGGCAAAAGATTTTATGGGCC
>JBDTVE010000282.1:0-3345 GCA_040007355.1 Bacteroidota bacterium
CGCCTTTCTTCATTTTATTTCTTGCTTCAATGTCGAAGAAGATCTGTTTTGCCATAACTATTTTTTTTGATATTTTTAGAATTTAATACAAAAGCTGCTGGCTTTTAACGGTTAGCGTTTCAGTAAAACAGACCCGCTAGCTGTTTATAGCCAATTGCTGTTTAAACAATCGCCAGGATATCGCTTTCGCGCATGATCAGCAGTTCTTCACCCTCTACGGTAAGTTCGGTACCAGCATATTTACCATATAAAACGGTATCGCCGATTTTAACGGTAACGGGTTCGTCCTTTTTACCAGGACCCGCGGCTACCACGGTTCCGCGCTGTGGTTTTTCTTTGGCAGTATCAGGGATGATGATACCACCTGCTGTCTTTTCTTCAGCTTTCGCCGGACGTACAATTACCCTGTCGTGCAGTGGAGTAACATTTAGCTTCTTAGCCATATGTGTTTGATTTTTTGTTTTTAGATGAGAAATTTATAATGGCGTGCAAAGCTAAACGAAATTCATACCAAAGGAAACAAAACCTGAAAAAAAGGAATTCTTGGCAGTTCGGAGGTTTTTGTTGGCAGTTAATATGTTAATAAACCGCGCCGATTGCCAAATTTTCATTTTTTGGCAGGAAAATTTGCAGTCAGCCCAGCTAGCCGACCGATAAGCTTTTCGGGCCCATGAAGAAACCGCCTGCCCGTCTGCCCGGTCACTTCAAACCCCCACAGCCAGCTATACGGGTTATTTGATCCGACGTTTTTCTTAGCGGCGAAGCCTTTAAATCTGCCTATTTATCCATTCCTTTTTTCCGCCCGAATCCCTATCTTTGCAGCCTCAAAACAAGCTCTTGGCATAACTATGATTAGCAGAAGAAATATCAGGGTAAAAGTGATGCAAACCCTTTATTCCGCAGAGACCGCACAAGGAGAAATGAAACCCGGCGAGCCCTTAACCATATTACAAAAGCATTTTGACCAGACCCGCGGCCTTTTGGTATACCTGGTATATGTGCTTACAGAAATTGCCCGTTATGCAGAAACAGATGCCAGGCAAAAAGCGTCAAAACACCTTCCCACAGAAGCCGACCTGAATATTAACATAAAATTAGCCGGTAACGAATTGTTATGGAAACTGCTGGAAGACCCGTCTTACCTGAAAGCTGTAAAAGAAGACAGACCAGAACTACAGGCAGACCGGGAGCAAATTAAAAAACTGTACGGGCAACTGGCTGCTTCCCCGGAATATAAGGCCTATATAAAGGAACAAAGTCGCGACAGTAAATCAGAAAAACAGATCCTGGAGTTTATATTCGGCAGCCTGATGTTACCCAATGAAGATTTCATTGCCCAGGTAGAAGAATCCTTTACCAACTGGGACGATGACTGCGAAGTGATAAGCCAGCTGATTTCCGGCTGGCTGCAAAAACCAGGCGCATTTAATTTCCTGGAAATCATCAGCAAAGACAAACTGGAATTTGCCCGGGTTTTACTGCAAACGGTGTTTGAGAAAAAAGAGGTGACCCTGGCGCTTATAAAACCCAGGCTAAAGAACTGGGACCCCGACCGGATCGCCGTGCTGGATATGATCTTAATGCAAATGGGCGTATGTGAATTTCTATATTTTGAAACCATACCGCCCAAGGTCACTATTAATGAATATATTGATCTGGCCAAGGAATATAGCACGCCCCAGAGCGGCCAGTTTGTAAACGGTATACTGGATAGTATACACAAGGACTTGCTCGAAGAAGACAAAATGCACAAAGTTTCTTTTGTTAAAAAGAGATAACCAATTATTACATTTGCAAAAAACAAATTCATGAAATTTTATATCCTGCTATCTGTGCTAGCACTGGCCGCCGCCGGCTGCAATGGCCCGGTAAAAAAAGAAGTAATCGGGGAACCTGCAGCCAATACGCTTGCGGATGAGAAAAAAGATACGGCAAATTTTACTACCATTCAATGGATAGATTCCATAAAAGACTATGGCAAAATAACAGAGGGACAAAAACTGGAAGTTTTGTACCGTTTTAAAAATACCGGCAATAAACCGCTTATCATTGAAAGTGTACGCCCCAGTTGTGGCTGCACCGTGGCCGACCCACCCAAAGAACCGGTTGCACCCGGTGCGGAAGGGGAAATAAAAGGTTCTTTCGACAGCAATGGTAAAAGCGGTCAGCAGCACAAAACCATATTTGTAATGGCTAATACCCGGGGGGTGCAAAACCATGAGCTGGCTTTTACGGTAGACATACAAAAAAAACAGTAGCATTTTAAACAGTCAATAAAGCAATACATCAAACAATGACAAACGCAACGATTTTCTTACAGACGGGATCCCAGAGTCCTACTTCCATGATGTTTATATTAGGCGCAATGATTTTGGTCTTCTGGTTATTTATGATCCGGCCCCAGGCTAAAAAGACCAAACTGGCCAAGGAATTCCAGCAAAATCTTCAAAAAGGAGCCAAGATTGTTACCATTGCCGGTATACACGGTACGGTAAACAAAGTGAATGATGACAATACCATCATGCTGGAAACCAGCCCCGGAAGTTATATGAAAGTGGAGAAAAGCGCCATCAGTATTGAATGGAGCCAGCAAATAAACAAGGCCATCGAACCCACTAAATAATGGTACCAGTGTTAAAAAAGCCGGGTTTGTAACCCGGTTTTTTTGTCTTGCAAGTTTCAACCTGAATTGTTTCATGACGGAAAGCTTCAGGGAAGACAAATTGGTTTAACTTAACCTATCATTATTTACAGGCCAATGGTACTAAGGGTAGGCATAACAGGCGGAATGGGCAGTGGAAAAACCACGGTAGCCGCTATATTTGAAACACTTGGCATACCGGTTTACCAGGCAGATGATGCCGCCAAACGACTGATGAATGAAGATGAAACATTGAAAACAGCCTTGGTGCAGGCATTTGGTGAAACCGTCTATTATAACGGCTTACTAAACAAGGCCTACCTGGCCGATGCCGTTTTTAACAACCCGGAACAACTTGCCCTGTTAAACGCTTTGGTACACCCGGCCACCATTGCCGATGCGGAGAAATGGATGCTCCAGCAAACCACGCCCTATGCCATCAAGGAGGCGGCCATTATTTTTGAAACCGGTTCGCAGCAATACCTCAACTATATCATTGGCGTTTATGCCCCCACTGCCCTGCGTATACAACGGAGTATGGCGCGCACCGGCAGCAGCCTGGAAGAAGTAAAGGTTCGGATGGATCAGCAGATGGATGATGATATGAAAATGAAACGCTGTGATACGGTAATTATAAATGATGAACAACAGGCCTTAATACCGCAGGTAATAAAACTGCATGAAATACTATTGCAATTGAGCGG
>JBDTVE010000283.1:0-17535 GCA_040007355.1 Bacteroidota bacterium
GCCAAACGCTGATATTTTAGCGTTATATCTGCACCAAAAATATTCAAAAGGCCCCCTACATTCCCCTTCTCTATATCGTTATTAAGATTAACGGTTTCGGCTGTAGGCCCGGTATCCTGCCCTCCACTTAAAAGATTTAGTTGCCCAATCTTTTCATCAAGCGTCATCAGGCTGATTAATGAATCCGTCCGAACGACTATATTTTTAATAGAGGTGGGTTGACTATACACTTTTACAACGAGCAAAAAATTAATACAAAACAAGATGGAGGGTGATAATTTTCTTAATAATTTCATAGTACAAGTCGTTTTTATAACGCGAATATTTTTAGTATAGTTAAATTGATATATAACAAAAGTATATAAATTAATGTTCAAAAGGATAAATAGACTAGAATTAATGAGAAATTCTCAACAGGTGGTAGGTGTAAAAATTCCTATCGGCAAAAAATGAAAAATGGCTATCAGTACAGGAATTGCAACTTTACTTATTACCATGATGATAATCAAATTGACATGCGGAATTGTTGCAAATGTAAATATTTAAAGCATACAATAGACAACAACATAATATAAGAGCCCGGCCGCCCTTGTATACCCAACCAAATTTTCCTCATTCTGAACAAAATCATTGTTTTTATTTATTGCTTTATAATCCTTATGTTTTTCGGGTCCGTAAAAACCATCGGAATCCTAAACTGGCAAGGCCGGCAGCAACCCACGGGCTAGCGCAGGGTCTCATTACCGGTAAACGGGTTGCTGAATTAATCACTATTGCAGACGGAAGAATCAAACCGACATTCTTATATATCAATAACGGTAGCCAGGTTAGCTGCAGAGCATCCCATATCATATTTTTTTTACCACTTGTTATCAATAACGGGTTTATTAAACCGGAATGTAAGCAGCAAACACCGAAATATTTAAATCCGCAGGATGGTTACCGCTTTTTCGTTTACCTTTATACGCTTGTAATTTAAAATTTAATTCAACTGTCACATGAAAATTATTTTCCGGCTGTTTCTATTCCTAAACGTGCTCACCCTGCACGCACAAAAAAGTTATCTGCTGATCGGTACGTATACCGGCGGCAAAAGTGAAGGCATATATGTTTATGATTTTAACAGCCTCACCGGCGACGCTGTATACCGGAGTAAGATAAAAGCTCCTAATCCTTCTTATCTCACGGTATCGCCCAACGAACAGCATGTTTATGCGGCATTTGAACAGGGTAGCAGAAACGGCGGCGGTAAGGTAGGCGCTTATAGTTTTGATAAAAAAACAGGCGATTTGCATTTTATAAATGAGCAGGCATCCGGCGGCGATGCGCCCTGCTTTGTGAGTACGGATAAGACCGGTCGATGGGTAGCGGCTGCCAATTACAGCGGAGGCAGCCTGGCCGTGTTCCCGGTAGCAACCGGTGGCGGACTGGAACCGGCAGACACCGTTATACAGCATACCGGCAGTAGCGTTAACAAAAAAAGACAGGAAAAAGCACATGTGCATAGTACATTTTTTTCAAAAGACAGCCGGTTTCTGCTGGTGCCCGATCTGGGTATGGACAAAATAATGATCTATTCTTTTAATGAAAAAACAGGCAAACCGGTGCCGGCCCCGCAACCCTTTGTAAAAACGGTGGAAGGATCCGGGCCGCGCCATATCAGCTTCAGCCCCAACAATAAATATGTATACCTGGCGCAGGAACTAAGCGGCGTAGTGGTTGCCTATAGCTATAACAATGGCCGGTTAAACGCCATCCAGCAGATAAGTGCCGCCCAACCAGGTTTCAAAGGTTTTATGGGAAGCGCCGATATCCATGTTTCCGCCGATGGAAAATTCCTGTACAGTAGCAACCGCGGAGATGCCAATACCATCACCATTTTTAAAATAAATACTGCCAATGGCAAACTAACGGTGGTGGGCTTCCAGTCAACCCTTGGAAAAGGCCCGCGCAATTTCATCCTGGATCCCACCGGTCATTTTTTACTGGTTGCCAACCAGGACAGCGATGATATCATTGTTTTCAGGCGCAATACCAATACCGGCCTGCTCACCGATACCGGTAAGAAAATTGAAGTTGGCAACCCGGTTTGTTTAAAATGGATTTCTAGTAAATAATGATGGGCCGGGCATTGGTTCCCTGATTAAACATTCTTGCGTCGCACACGTGTACAGTTGGTTCTTTGTGCATCAGGCGGGTATTGGCGGCTAATCACAACGCATTCCGATGGAACGCATTGTACACACCGGCTGTTGCTACCCTCCAAATATTCCTCCGGAACACCCTTTCCAAGCGGTTCTGCCGTGCTGTATTAATCAGTTTTCTTTTCTCCGTCTCCCTGCGGATATTTTCTGATCAACTTGTTTTCTTCCAGGGTGGGTCTTATACGGTGTCTGGACTTATTAAATATCATCATCCCTTTATCAAGGCCTTTGCGCAGTTCTTTTTGGGCTTCCGCCGACATATTGTACACGGCCTGGCATTCCGCGCTGCAGCATCCATCGTATTGCGTGGCGCAGTCGCCGCATTGAATAAATAAAAGATGACAGCCATTGTTCCTGCAATTGGTATGAGCATCCGCGGGCTGGCCGCACTGATGGCAGCTGGCAATAATATCGTCCGTAATCCGCTCCCCCAGCCTGTCGTCGAAGACAAAATTTTTGCCAATAAACCGGTTCTCCAAAGCAGCCCCTTTTACCTGTTGGGCGTAATGAATGATGCCGCCTTCCAGGTGAAAAACATTTTTAAATCCATTGTGCAGCATAAAAGCGCTGGCTTTCTCGCAGCGGATTCCCCCCGTGCAATACATGATAATATTTTTTTCTTTTTCTTTTTTCAGCATCTCAACCGCCATGGGCAACTGCTCCCGGAAAGTATCACTGGGAACTTCCAGGGCATTTTCAAAATGACCCACTTCATATTCGTAATGGTTGCGCATATCTACTACAATGGTGTTCTTGTCTTCCAACAACGCATTCATTTGGCGGGCATCTACATATTTTCCTTTTTTCTCCATGCTAAAGCCGCGGTCTTCAATGCCGTCGGCCACTATCTTATCCCGTACTTTTATCTTTAGCACCCAAAAGGATTTGCCATCGTCGTCAACGGCAATATTAAGCCGGATACCGTTTAATGGCTCCATGGAATACAGGTAAGCCTGCAGGTGTTCAAAATTGCTTTTTGGCACGCTTACCTGCGCGTTGATGCCTTCCTGCGCCACATAAATACGTCCAAAAACACGTAGGGTTTCCAGGGCTTTGTAGAGTTCATTCCGGAAAAATGTTGGATCAGTAATAGAGAAATACTGGTAAAAAGACAGGGTAATGCGGGGCTCCGCTTCCTGGTACAGCCGTTGTTTCAGTTCTTTTTGAGAAACCCGGTTGTGTAATACTGCCATAGTAGTTGAAATTTTAAGGACACTTGCATTGTGAACAAAATTTCCCTGCTGGCGGTTTGAGCGCCGGCGCCGTAAAGATAAACGGAATTGGGCTAAGATCGGTTGGTTCGTCCCAAACGGAGATAGGGTACTCCTGTTAAGCGGAACATTTTCATCGCAAAAGGTGAGCCGCCCGAAGAAAGGGCGACCCACCTTTTGATCGCGGAAGGACAACCCACCTTTTCATCGTGGCAGCGCTTTACTGCCTTTTCATTGAGGCATCATCCGCAATAACCACCCGCGCAATAAAGGAAGGCAGGCACATCACAACGTAATAATTCCGCCCAGCAGGCCGCCCAGGCCCACCCGTAGGCCCACCTGGCCAGGTCTGCCATTCAAGTAAGACGCAACCACATCTACCCGGAAAAGTTTGAAGATATTTTCCATCCCGGCAAAAACTTCTGTATAGTTGTTGCTGGTATTTACATAAAACGCGTTTGTGCCAGCCACCAGAAACCAGTTCAGCTTCCTGAAAGAGGGAATTTTATTGGTTAGCAGCCCGTTAAAATGGTGCTCCAGGTGCCCCACCGCATAAAACGCAGCCGTAGTACTGTTGGCATAATAAGGCGCCAGCTGAAAACTATTTAAATAAGTACTCGCATAAAAGGCCTGGTTGCCATTAAAATGCTGGTAGTCCTGTATAAATACCTTTTTTGTATTCAGGAAACCACCGATACTAAAACGGTATTTCAGCAGACCCCATAGTTTAAAATTTTTATCGTTCCATACGGAGAACTTCCATTTGTCAAAATTCACATCGCTCCCCGCAATCTTGTCGATTCCTTTATCATACTTTAAATACAGTGTCGGGTATTTTGAACCCACGGCCAATTTGCTATCGGGAAACTGTACAAACCGCTGCCCGGGTTTATATTGCAGAGCGATGCTTGCAATCACCGCCTGGTACCGTTCAAACGGCGCCGCTATTTTTTCAAAAGGATAATTCGGTGTAAAAGAACGGCCGTTGTGTGCAAAAAATGAGAAGTCGCTTGTATTTTCCAGCGGCAGGCGGTCTTCATATAAAAGACTAGCTTTAACATACAGGTCGTTGTAGAAACGCTTGTTCCAAGCCAGGCTCCCAAAATAATTTTCATAGAGTTTTATGTAGTTTCGCCTGAACAGCAATGTGTAAGCGCTGTTGATCAACGGTGTTATTGGGTTTTCCTTATTAAACTGGCTGATGCGCCGACCACCAGACAGCGTCCATGTATGCAGGCCATCTGTGCTGCTGCCATCGGTCTCCTGATTAACTATCCGTTTGGTAAACGCCAGACTGCCCCAGGCGTTCAAATGGGTATTACTGAACCCGTAGCGGATATTCGGGGTAAAACTAATCACCTGTTTTAGCGCAGGGAAGAATTTTTGAAGGGTAAGCGCAGCATTCAGGGCCAGGCCTTCAACCGTATTGTAATAAATATTTTTAAACAGGGGCTGCCAGCTATAGGAAAAAGGGTGCAACTTGCTATAATTGGACCGTGTGTAACCACTCCACACTATTTTTTTCAGCGTTATTTTTTCCCGGTTTTTATGAATGGAGTCAATATAGGTTTTGCTCAGGGACGTCTCCTGCTGCACTTTAAAAACACTGTCCTTCACCCTGAAATTCTTTACCTCTTCTGTTGTCAGTTGCACCGGTCTTATGGAATCCCAGTAAGGAATTGATTTTTTATTAATACCGGAGTCGTACACCATCACCACATTGTTAAAATATTTTTTTGAGAACTGTGGGTGCACATCGTACTTATTGTACACATTGGTAAAATTGCCAATGGCATTAATACCGGCAATATTAAAGGTGAAATAGATGTTCTCGTCTTTTGTCTGCCATATATTATTGCCGATGGGCACGTGGATCTGTTTAATAACCAGGGTATCCAGCAGCTGTAATTGCGATTCCTTTACCAGCATCAGATCCAGGCTGTGGATGCGCCAGTCGCCTTCCGTTATATTGATGGTGCCGGAAAACAAGGGTTCGTATTTACGGCGGGGTGTTACGCTGATCTGGTTTATCTCCTTGCCGTCTTCAAAAAAGGATCCCAGGTATTTATACCGGTAATAGGTAAGCGCCCCGTCTGCAATGGGCGAAATAAAACCGCGTGGGCTGAGTTGCTGCAGGGTAAATACATTTACATTGTTATTGTAGAAATTGGTAACCGTGGGGAAATTGAAACCAAATCCATTGGACCCGCTTTGCCTGCCAGATAGCACTTCCAGCTTTATAAAACCCGGCTTTTTGGATGCAACCCTTATGAGTGATTCAGACAAATAAATAATGCCCCGGCCGGCCGAATCAACACCCATGTCTTTCCGATCGGATTCTTCTATCTTTTTGCCGAATACTTTTTTGGGTAGTTTGCGGGTACGAACCAGGGTTTTAATATAGGCCTCGCAGGTAAACGAATCAAGGGGTTCCACATAATCCTTCTTTTTTTTAATGGCATTCCGTATAATCTGGTAGGCCGGGTCTTCGGTACCTGCGGTAATCACTATTTCTTTCATAACAGTTTGCTGTAACTGCAACCGGAAATCCAGCACGGCGTTGCCCGTAACCGTGATGGCTTTTTCCTGGCGGGTATATCCAATATGCTGGCAGGTGATGGTATAGTTGCCCGGCGCCAGGTCAAGAAAATAATTGCCCTGGAAATTGGCCGTGGTTCCCAGCGTGGTTCCTTTTACAAAAATTGATGCATACGGAAGGGCCTGTCCTTTCTCATCGGTGACTATACCGCTGACCCGCCCTGCATGGGCTAGCAGGCAGCTCAAAAAAGCAACACAAAAAAATAGGATTTGTTTTCCCATATGCCGGTTGTACACAGCGAAAATAGCAGGCAAAAATGAATAACAGTCCCTTTAAATAGAGAAAGGGAGGTTAAAATTACCGCATTCGTCTTCGCATCTAGGCAGGTAGATCAAATCAAACAACCCGTCCCATAAAAGGATCGCTAAAGCTTTCTCTGCCGGTCTCTACCCTGCCGGCAAATCTTTTTTCAAAATTGTTTGAACCAGCAACGGAGATGCTGAAATCGTACCATCCATGGCTTTTTTCTAGCGGCAAAACAATATTTTGCCGGCCAGTTTTGCCCATATCCCTTTTTATATTTTTGTTGCCATAGGCATTGTCTTTTATTTCCAGTTTATGGATAGTATTGCCCGTTACTTTAATGGATATATTACCGGTGGGCCAGCCTTTTAGATCATACTCGTAGTCGCAGGAAATATCAACCAACGGGTCATGGCTATCTCCCCTGCATTCGCGGTAAAATCCATTGGGACCGTATAAACGCAGGTGGTACCGGCCGTTCTCAAACGCATCAATGGGCCAGTCATACGGAATGGTATCGCCAGCGGCTACGGCAAACGCCCAATTGCGGCAGGTTTCGGCGTCGCCGTTTTCGCCGGTAAAAACCCCGGGCGCATATACGGTAAACGGTGTTCCTGCCGACTTTTTTCCAAATGTCCGGGTACGCGCTTCCATGAATAGTGTTACCCTTTTTTTATCAGCACTTATCCGGCTGTCGGCAACCAGTTCATAAGGCAATGCCGCAGAAGGCCGGATGCCTTTTTCCTGTGCTGGCAGCACTGCCGAAAAATCATCCTTTGCCATCATCTGCCTGATCGCTTCGGCAGGCACCTGTTTATAGCCCGCGGGTTCTTCTTTAAATTTTGCGTTGTATATCTTTTCAACAAACGGATCCCGGTGCAGGAAGGGAACATTGGTTACCGGGTTTCCATTGAACGGACTGAAAGCGGCCGTCAGATCCCCGCAAATGGTACGACGCCACTGGCTGATATTATCCAGCCGGATATTTTTATTGAATTTATTATTAAGAAAGGTTTCCAGGAACTGTAGAGTGGATGTGTGATCAAAGACCTGTGAACAAACTTTACCGCCCCTGGTCCAGGGAGAGGCAATGATCATCGGCACCCTGAAACCCAGGCCCACCGCCGCTTCCCTGGCCTGTTTAGCCGGGATGCCGTTTTTAAGTTCATGCTCCAGGCGAACATGTTCCAGCTCGGTTTCAATGCCCGTAGAACATTTGCCCGTTGCGGGTTTGTTATTATCTGGTATAGAGAATGGTGGCACATGGTCAAAATAACCATCATTTTCATCATAAGTAAAAATCACGATTGTTTTTTTCCATACTTCAGGATCCTGAGTAAGGATATCCAGTATTTCGGATACATACCAGGCGCCGTACCAGGGTGCGCTGGGATGGTCAGAAAAATTCTGCGGGCCCGCAAACCAGGATACGGTGGGCAATTTTCCTTCCTTTACATCGGCCCGGAATTGGTGAAGGATATCCCCTGCCGGCACCGTTACTTCACGTGCTGTGCCGTCTTCTGTATAACGTAATTGGGTAACCGAACGATAGGCTGGGTCTCCATCGTTTGTTACAAAGGCATTGCGGTGCAGGCTTTTTTCCTTTTCCGATAATTTTCCAAAGGCTTCGCTGTTCCATTTCTTTAAGTCTGCCTGCGCATTGTCCAGCACTTCCTGTTTTTTTGCTATTTCCGTCCTGTTTTTTGCTGCTACTTCATCACTGGAGGGACTTACTTCCTGTAATTTATTGATCTCGCCGGGCAGTTCATCCGCCAGTTTTTGCAATCCATGTATATAGCGCGGGGCAAATTTGACATTATAGGCTGCAAAAAATTCCAACAGGTTGCAGCCAAAATTCGACAACCACGCACGTTCCTCACCCTTGAAACCATTCACACAATCCAGCTCATTTTGGTAGAATTTCCAGCGAATATTATTTTCTTCCAACAGTTCAGGAAATGTCTTCCAGGTCATTTTGCCATAACTAAAATCGTTATTCCGCATATTGGCTTTGGGGATGCCATTTTCGGTGCTGGTAACCCTTCCGGTCCAGAAAAAAGAACGGTTGGGCGTAGTACTGGTCATGGCAGCGCAAAAATTCTGGTCGCAAACCGTAAACGCATCGGCCATGCCGTAATTAAACGGCAGGTCGCTGCGGTTGTAATGTCCCAGTGTAAGCGGCATGCCGGCATATTTTTTATTGCCCGATCTTTTTGCCTTTAGCCATTGATCATATTTCCCGGCATTGTATGCATCTACCTGGCTGGGGCGCGAATGAGGCAAATCACCCATCCAGGTCACTTTTGAATCTTTTATATCGAGCCGGAAAGGCGTATAGGTTTCACCGGCCTCATTGGTTTGCAGCCAAACCGGTTTTTTATCGGGCAGCGAGATGGCCCGTGGATCATTAAAACCCCGCACCCCCTGCAAAGCGCCAAAACAATGATCAAAGGCGCGGTTTTCCTGCATAATCACCACAATGTGTTCGGCATCCAAAAACGTGCTGCCGGGAGCGGGGTTAATGGCAAGCGCTTTTTGAATGGAAGCGGGCAACACCCCCGAGAACCCCGCAGCCCCGGAAAGCAACATTGATTTTTTTATAAAATCTCTTCTCGTATCCATAAAAAATGGTTGTGTAACAGGTAGTTATAAGAGTATCAAATATCCGCCATTATGATTAGAAAATAACCCGCCGCGTATTAAAATATAGCTATAATTAAAGCCCTGCACCAGGCGCTGGTACTACACCGAATGCCAACCGTTTGTTGCGGGAACATACAATTTCCTTCGTACAAATACTCATATTAAAAAAAAACTGCTATTTAACTTGACATAATAAAATCCAGTTATTATTTTTGTTATATCCGATCATCTAAAAAAATACCCTATGAATGCAAAACTACTTCCCCAACGTTCCGTGGCCGACTACAACGCATGGCAATTAGCCGGCAGGCTGATTTTATTAGCAGGTATTTTGATGGCTTATAGTTATTGCTTCCTGCTAACCATCAATTCCATTATAAAAACGTTTACATCTTAGACAAAGGGGTGGTTCTTATTATTCAGCACCCTACTGCCCAATATTCGGCCGTTTCAATCCAATTAACATACTTGTATTAAAAAGCCCCGGACAACCGAGGCTTGTATCATTAAAAAGTAAAATGATTAATGATTATTTTTTCAGGTACATAACCTCTTTTACCAGTTTAACGGTCCGGGGTATATCGGGCAAGGCCAGTGCTACCAGGTTGGGGGCATAGTGCAGGGGGGCATCGGCCGCCGTGATGCGGCGAACGGGTGCATCCAGGTAATCGAATCCTTCTTTTTGTATCCTGTAAGCAATCTCCGATGATATGGAAGCAAAAGGCCACTGCTCTTCCACGATCACCAGGCGGTTTGTTTTTTTCACACTTTCCAGAATGGTCATCCAGTCAAGCGGCCGGATGGTTCTCATATCTATCACTTCCGCACTGATATTTTCTTTTTCCAGTTCCGCAGCTGCACCCAACGCAACTTTCATCATCTTATTCCAGGATACAATGGTTACATCGCTTCCAGGCTTTTTTATATCAGCCTTGCCAACCGGTATATAATATTCTTCTTCCGGCACCACGCCTTTCTCGCCATACATAACTTCGCTCTCCATAAAAATAACCGGATCTTCTTCGTAACGGATGGCCTGTTTTAATAAACCCTTTGCATCATAGGGATTGCTTACCGAAATGACTTTCAGACCGGGGATATTGGCATAATAACTTTCAAATGCAGTGGAATGCTGAGCACCCAGCTGGCCGGCAGACCCATTGGGACCCCTGAAAACAATGGGACAGGAAATCTGTCCACCGCTCATGGCCAGCATTTTAGAAGCGGTATTTAATATCTGATCCAGGGCCAGTGTGGCAAAATTCCAGGTCATGTATTCCACCACGGGCCGTAAACCCTGTTGTGCAGCGCCTACTGCCACAGCGGTAAATCCAAGTTCAGAAATGGGGGTATCAATCACTCTCCGGGGGCCAAACTCATCCAGCATACCCTGCGTAACCTTATAAGCGCCATTGTATTCGGCTACTTCTTCCCCCATAATAAAAACGTTATCGTCGCGTCTCATCTCTTCACTCATCGCCTCTCGCAAAGCTTCCCTGAATGCAATTGATCTCGCCATACTGTAATCTGTTTAAAGTGAGGCAAAAATATTGCAAGGCGGGCATACCAGCAAAAGTTTTAGCCTGCAGGAACCACCCACTTCGCGCGGGATGCAGTCTTCCCCAGGCGCCCTTGCCGGTAGTATTTAAAGCACTTTCTTAAACTTGTAAGAACATCGCCGCACGCTGCCTGAAGTCATTGTTTTAATAGTTAACACCAAAATTCCGTGTTTCTTTGTTTTTTGCGTTCTTTGCAACCTTGTAATCTTGTAATAAAAATGAGTAAGCATGCAGGTTTTCAAATTTGGCGGGGCCAGTGTAAACAGCGTTGACAGGATCAGGAACCTGGGCAATATCCTCAAGGGCTTTGCGGGTCAAAAGATTCTGGTGGTAAATTCGGCTATGGGGAAAACCACCAATGCCCTGGAAAAGGTAGTGGAGGCTTTTTTTAACAACCAGCAAGAGCAGGCGCTGCAATTATTTGCACAGGTAAAAAAACAGCATCTTACCACCGCCAAATATTTACTGGTACAGCGTTACCTGGCCTGTGAAGCACAACTGCGCGATTTTTTTACCGAGGTGGAATGGCTGCTGTATGATAAACCAGTTCGTTCGTTTGATTACTATTACGACCAAGTGGTTTGCGTTGGGGAGTTGCTTTTTACCGCCATCATCAGCGCTTTCCTGGAAGAAGAAGGCCTTGCCAACCAATGGTTGGATGTACGGGATACTTTTCGCACAGACAACAATTTCCGCGATGCCGGCATCGACCTGGCATTTACTTCGCGCCGGATAATTGAAAATATAAAACCGGCTTTTGAGAAATATGATTTGGTGGTTACCCAGGGATTTATAGGATCTACAGACGAAAATGAAAGCACTACGCTTGGCCGTGAAGGCAGTGATTATTCCGCCGCGCTGTTTGCCAATATGCTGGATGCACAAAGTCTCACTATCTGGAAAGATGTGGAAGGCGTCATGAATGCCGATCCCAAACAATTCCCCGATGCCCGGATTATCAGTGAATTGAATTATGATGAAGTGATAGAAATGGCTTATTATGGTGCACAGGTGATCCATCCCAAAACCATCAAGCCGTTGCAGAACAAAGAAATCCCTCTGCAGGTAAAATGTTTCCTGGACCCCGCGCTGCCGGGCACCATCATCCATAATAAAAATACCGGGCAGCTGCCTGCCATCATCGTGGTAAAAGACGGGCAGGTACTGGTGCATTTACATACCCGGGATTTTTCATTTATCGGAGATCAGCCCATGAGTCGTTTGTATGAGATCTTTGCCGAGATAAAAATAAAACCGAACCTCATACAAACCGGTGCAGTAAGTCTGGTGGTGTGCCTGGACGACCGGCCCGATAAAATAGAAAAACTGGCCACCAGTGCAGCTGTCTTGTTTGAAGTGATCGTTGAAAAAGGATTATCGCTGCTGACTATCCGGCATTATAACGAAACCCTTTTGCAAGCATTAACAGCCGGAAAAAGGGTGGTTTTAAAACAGCAGAATGAAGACACGGTACAGGTATTGTTCAAGGCCTGAACGGAAGGGTACCAAGGAGTGGGCTGTATATGCAGACCCGCCGCGGAGTGGTTTGGTTTAATGACCATAGATGCTTCTCATCCTTGTATTAAACTGGTTCATCAGCTGGCTGGTGAGCGAGCGGTAAAGTTCATTATAGCCAGGCTGGTTATTAAAAGCGCCGCGTACAATTGCCCAGTCTTTGTCGCTGAGCGCTCGCTGATCGCCGGTATAGTTGCCCGTTAGTTTTTCCCAAGTATACTGGGCGCCAATGCGGTCACTTCCTACCATCCTGCGGGATGCGGCGTCTGTGATGCGATAGTCCATACTGGCACGCGAATCTATCACCCGGCGCGTAACATTTACCGTGGCAGATACCGTGATGGTCCTGCTTTTGGAAGCATCTTTTTCATCATTTTCTGTGATGTCTTTTGATACCGTGTATTTATCCCGGTTGACGGCCATCTGGCCGAACCAGATATCATATACATTGATATCCATAAACTGGTCGGCCCTTACTTCGCGGGCGCGTGGTTCACTGATGTTGTAAAATTTATAATAGTAGTTGATGCCGATATTATTGAGGTTGTACACGATATCCTGCTCGAAAAAATTTCCGTCAATCGCGTAATTGTTATTATTATTGAACCGCTGGTCAAATTTATTTACAATGACATTGATAATGGCCAGATCGTAGGCCGCTGCCTTGCGGTCGTCAACATCTTTATAGCCCGGCACATAAGACGAAACCGCTTTAAAACTTTCATAAGCTTTTTGCGCGCTGATGCGGTCGCCCCGTTGCAACAAAGACATGGCCCGGCTATAACGGTATTCTGCTGCGTTGTCTGCGGCCATGGACACATCTGATGCATAATTTTTGGCCGTCACATGGCTAAAAGCGGCAGGCGTTGCGGCAATGGCTGTATACATCTTTTGCAGTGCCAGATAGTCCCTGTAAATAATATCCAGTTTTTGGGCATTGCGGATACCGCTACCGGCGGCCGCAATGGAATTCTCATATTTATTGACCGCTTCGTTATAGGCCTGTGGAAGGATAGCGGCGGCGGCGGCGTTATCCGGTTTTTTGCGGAGATCGTCCAGCGCCGAGTAAAGAGCTTTGTCGTACTGGCCCGCTTCAAAAAGTTTAGTTGTAGATTTACACGCGGCAACAACAAGAATTGCCGCCAGCAGGCATAGAATAATGTTCTTCATGAAAACGGTGTTTTGTAATAAGTGCTATTGACGGAAATTACAACAAATGCAGCAAAAAGAAAGGATAGTGTAAAGCAGGGCCGGCTAGTCTGCTTCTACATAAATGGTCTGTTTTAATTTTATGGCGATGGGTTTTTCCAGGCGAATGGCCGGTGACCAGGTCGGCAGGGCCTCAAACCTTTCAATGATCAGGTTATTCATTTCATTGGTAGCGCCCCTCAGTACCCTGGGAAGTATAGTCTTGCCGTCTTTGGTGATAATGTATTCTACTGTAATAAAAGCCTTTTTCTGTTCGGGCAGCAGCATGGCCACCAGTTCTTTTGAAAGCCCGTCCAGAAATTTCTGAAATCCCGGCGCCCCGCCCGGATACACGGGTAATTTATTCACGGAATTCATCAGTTCACCCTCGTCGAACTTCACCGGTGTGGCTTCCCGGCGTTTCACCTGTTTGAGCTCCGGTTTTGGATCATCTATAACCTTTACATCGTCTCCAAACACGTATTGCCCCTGTTCGTCTACCAGTATAACGGGCAGCTTACGGTGCTTTTCAAAATAGTAATATACCAGTTTTAGCTTATCGGCCATTTTTTTATACTCTGGAAAATCTTTTTCATACTTCTGCAGGTAATCGTTACTGCGCGGACTTTTAAACAATACCGGGAAAATATGCACCGGGATGAAGTCCTGCCCCTGGTTTTTGGCTTGTGTTGCCAGGATATACAATTCTTCAATCTGCGTATCGGTAATGGGTATACAGCCAGTGGTTACACAACTTCCGTGTATATAAATATCGCCCCCCGGTTGCAGGGAATCGCTGAGCATTTTATCTGAAGCGTTGGGATAATTCAGTCCCAGTGAAAGATGGTAATTACTTCTTGGGTTGAATTCATTGATATAATAAAAACCTTCCGGCACCTGGTAATCGCCCGCCATTCTCTTGGGACCCAGGGTACCCGCCAGGGCACAAACTTTATAGGTTTTGAATAATTTATAGGGGTCATTGATACCCTGTTTTACCCAAACTTCCAGCTGGCTATCGTATTTAAAGGAGCGGATATAAATGTATTTAGCCGGCCAGACCAGTTTTTTTTCTTCAAACTGTTTTACCAGGGTATCTTCTTTGCGTTTCAGGGCATCATTGAAAACCGGAAACGAACGTTGGTAACTGACAAAATTGAAGTCGGGAGCGGCTGTTTGTGCCGTTGCCGTGCAGCAAACGCCTGCCAGTACCAGTAAAACCGCAAATCTTATCATAACTATATCATGTCTTTCATAAAAACGGATATAAGCATTTATTATTACCGCTTATTGCCTGAAGCGTGTTAAAATTACTGAAAAGGCTATGCAAAAATGAAACCAGCTATCCACGCTTGTGGAAAACCGGCTGTTTGTTTCCGTTAAGTTTTGCATACCCGGTGCTTGGATTAGCCTTTGAAATGGGCAGCAGTACCCCGTTCACGCTGAGTACGAACCGTGAATTTGACAGGTGTCCAAAACCATTATCAGAAACAAGCCCCCTAATCCTGTCCGGGTTAACCAAATCCTACTTGATAACCAGTCAGGTATGGAATTCCCCCCAAAAATGTCGGTCCGTGGGCGGGAGCAAACAACCTGAGTCATTTAATTTTAAATTATAGATTACCTCTTTCAGCCTGTTCATGCTCAATGGCTTCAAACAAGGCCTTAAAATTGCCTTTTCCAAAACTTTTGGCCCCTTTTCGCTGAATAATTTCAAAAAACAAGGTGGGCCGGTCTTCTACCGGACGGGTAAATATTTGTAGCAGGTAACCCTGCTCGTCTCGGTCTACCAAGATACCCAGTTCTTTTAAAGGCTGAAGGTCTTCGTCGATCTTCCCTACCCTGCTCAACAGGTTATCATAATAAGATGTGGGAATCTGCAGGAACTCAACCCCGCGATTTTTCAGTTCCGTTACAGTTTCCACAATATTATTGGTTGCCAGGGCTACGTGCTGGCATCCTTCGCCATTATAATAATCCAGGTATTCTTCTACCTGGCTTCTTTTCTTTCCATCCGCGGGCTCGTTGATGGGGAATTTTACAAAGCCGTTTCCATTGCTCATCACCTTGCTCATAAGGGCCGAATATTCCGTGGAAATTTCCTTGTCGTCAAAACTTAGGATATTGCGGAAGCCCATTGCGTCCTCGTAGAATTTTACCCAGGTATTCATCTGGTTGCGGTCAACATTACCCACGCAATGGTCCACGTGCTGCAAACCTGCCGGGGGCGGGTTATAAGCGGTTGTCCATTCCCGGTACCCTGGCAGGAATAAGCCCTTGTAATTTTTTCGTTCCACAAAAACGTGCACGGTTTCGCCATAGGTCTGTATACCGCTCAGCACCACTTCGCCCGTTGCGTCCTGCAATTTTACCGGTTCCATGTATACTTTTGCACCCCGGCGGGTTGTTTCCCTGAATGCGGTAGTGGCATCGTCTACACGCAAAGCCAGCACTTTGATGGCATCGCCGTGTTTATAGATATGATGGGCAATTTCATTGGCGCTGCGCAGGGGTGTGGTTAGCACAAAGGTTAGATTATTCTGTCGCAGTACATAGCTGGCTTTGTCGCGTACACCCGTTTCCGGCCCGGCATAAGCCAGGCCTTGGAAACCAAAAGCCGTTTTATAAAAATGGGCGGCCTGTTTGGCATTGCCCACATAAAATTCTATATAATCCGTGCCTTGTAAAGGCAAAAAATCTTCCTGTACCGCAGGTTTTCTGTTGGTTGCTTCCAGTACTGACATAAAAAATGTTTTTTCGTTGGTGTTAAAAAATACTGTTTACATGGGTAGCTCCCGATGCTGATACCCTGGTTGCAGGGTCTCACCTCATGAACATTTGAGTAGTCAATATTTTCTCAGCAATGCGGGGACAGCCCTCATTTTGGGGTGTAATAGCGGGAAGCATGATCCATAGCCAGCATTTCCATCAGCAGGAAGTAGTTAAACCGCTTATCAGTAAATATTTTATGCGGGTAATCTGGTCTCATATTTTTTCCGGCGGTACACGGTAGCAGTGTCGGGATATTTCTTCACTACCGGGTGCCGGTACAAAGTTAGAATTTTAGTTCAAACAGGGCTTATTGTTTTTAGCAGGATCCATTGTCTTGGCTTATTTTTACCGGATAAAGAAAATAGTATGCAAAAAGCAGGGATTCTCGGGGGAGGACAACTGGGAAGAATGTTATTACAGGCAGCGGCCAACTACCCCGTGGAAACGTTTTTAATGGAAAATGACCCTGAATGTCCGGCCGCCCATCTTTGTCATCATTTTACAAAAGGCGATATCCGCAATTTCGATGATGTGTACAATTTCGGTAAAGGGCTGGATACCCTGACCATTGAAATTGAAAGCGTAAACGAAGACGCACTGGAAAAGCTGGAAAAGGAAGGTGTAAAGATTTATCCCCGGCCATCGGCACTGCGAATCATCAAGAATAAAATTTTGCAGAAACAGTTTTACAAAGACCACCAGTTACCCACGGCCGCTTTTGTGATAACGCAGAATTTGCACGAACTCAATAATCAGCAGTTTTTTTTGCCGGCGGTGCACAAGATAGCCATGGGAGGATATGATGGAAGGGGGGTGCAGGTGCTTAGAAAAAAAGAAGACATCAGCAAAGGTTTTGACGCTCCCGCCATACTGGAAAAAATGGTGGATATACAAAAGGAAATTGCGCAGATTGTTGCCATCAATGAAAAAGGGGAAACGGCACTTTATCCACCGGTTGATATGGTATTTAACAAGGATCTCAACCTGCTGGATTATCAGATCAGTCCGGCCGATATTCCGGAAAAAGCCGCCTGGAAGATAGAAGCCATTGCCATTATGCTGGTTAAAAATCTTAAAAGCCCTGGCATCTTCGCCGTGGAGTTTTTTATAGATCGCCAGGGCGACGTATTTGTAAACGAGACTGCGCCCCGGGTACACAATAGCGGGCACCATACCATTGAAGGCAATTACAGTTCGCAGTTCGATATGTTATGGCGCATCATGCTAAATTATCCCCTCGGAAATACGGATCATATTATGCCCGCCGCCATTGTTAACCTGCTGGGCGAAGGTTCTGATGGCGATGCCCGGTACGATGGTATCAATGAAGTACTGGAAATGGACAATGTGTTTGTGCATATTTACGGAAAGAAAAAAAACAAGGCGGGTCGTAAAATGGGACATATCACCATACTCAGCAACGAGAAACAGGAGCTCACCCACAAAGCGCATACTATAAAACGAACCATCCGGGTGGTGGGCGATAGTTAGCGGATAACTTTTCGGGGCACCGGATATTTGAACATCGGGCTTCTCCCGATGCTATTATGCGTCGCCCCTGTGGGGCTTTGCAAGTATGGCCGGTTTGCTATTGTCATCAA
>JBDTVE010000284.1:0-3157 GCA_040007355.1 Bacteroidota bacterium
CTGTTCGGCATTTTTCCATAGCTGCCAATAAACGGGAGGTCATCAAGCGTGCTGCCAAAAACACCCGTCCAGCTAAATTCCGGTTTAAACGTACATGTGGGAAATAACCGCTTAACATCTTTTACTAATGCGGCCGCTTTAGATTTAATAAGTTAATAAGCTTATAGCGTCGCGTGGGGTTGTAAAACCTTCGTCGCTGCCACCTACCAGAATCCGGTTGTCTGCTGTATTCCGTAGATAAAGATAGGGATCAGCTGTATTCCAGATTAGACAATTATCTTTACAGAATTCCTTTATATTATTAAACTGCTCACTAACGGTGGCATTGGTGGACTTAAGCTCAACCGGTTTTTACTCTACCAGTTCCGTAGCGTCATAGCCAGTAGCGTATACCAATTTTTTGGCTTTAACTAAAATACCATCCGCTGTCGTAAGCCTGTATCCTGTTTTGCTATATTTAGTGGTACTTATTTGTGTGCGACCAAAAACCTGCCACCCCCATTTGATGCTGTTCTGCTGTAGCCATGTGTACAAGTATAGGCACTGGTCTGCACTGCCTGCGCCGACTAAATAGCTGCAGGAGCATTAAAACCATAGGCCTGGAATACCATTTTCTCATCCAAATATTGTAGCGCAAACCTATTTTCACACAGAACCTCATATTCTTTTTTTTTAAAAACAAGATCCTTTTTGTAAGCCGCGTAGTACAGGCTTCCCCCATCGGCAAATTTTATCTTGCCTCTATATGGTGAAGCGTATCAATCGACTTTGAACAAGGCTGGTAACAACGGACAACGTTAATATACCCCAGTCTATCCACCATCTGGTGCATGGGATCATCAATTTCATAGTGCAGCAGGGAAATATTTGTGCAGGTGCTGCCCAAGCCAATAGAACCTCTGACAACCACAATAGCATCAATCCCTGCTTCAACAAGATGATATCCCAATAATGCGCCGGAAATACCAGCGCCTATAATTACAACATTTGTTTTTATCGGTTTATCAAATACCGGGTGGTCAAAGGGTAGACCATCCCTTATCAACCAGAACGGCAGACCGGAGCGTAAATGCATAAATTTCCTCTTTAGTCTTTTTATGCGACAAACGTTCTGCCAAGACCGGCCCTTTAGCCGATGGTATTTAGTCTCATTCCCGCGCTGCTGTTATCCGTTACTGCATCCTCCGTATTTTGATTTCCTTTGATCATATCTGTCAGGCAATCCTTAACAGAATTACCCAGATCAACTGTCTTATCAGCTATCCGCCTCCTGGTATCCGAACCTTTTTCTGGTGCAAATAAAATACCTGCTATTGCTCCGATGGAAGCCCCGGCTATCAATCCTAATATTACTTTTGTTCCGCTCATAATGGTAGATTTTTTGATGTTAGTATATCTAATTTAGCAAAATTAATTTTCGTTCATGGCTTGACAGTATTACGTGCTGCTGTCAATGGTGTTTGAAATACTGGTTTTCAGATTCATGTTATTTGGGAGCAGCCAGAGACTGGAATTTGCCAAGGTTACGGCGTTTATGGATGTTTTCATTCTTTTTCCGGGCATATAGCCAGTATTCACCCGATTTCAATTTGCGTAACATAGACGTTTTTTATATACAAGACAATCATTGTGCCAGTGCAGCCTGAGGCTTTGACCGGGGTCATTCTGTCCGTTCCGGTGAAGGGCATTATTGCCACGACTGTTGTTTATTGTCGTTTAACAGAACATAGTACAGCTATATTGTAGAAAAAAATGCACAAATTAACAAAACCGCGTAAGTACTTGAAGATATCCTAAACATCAAAAGGGGTTGCCGCTTTGGGTTATCTGCAAACGGTCTCTGAAACCCTTTCTATTATACTGTTATATCGGGCCGAAAGATAGAAGACAGGGGTATGAACAGTCGGGAGATAATACATTAAGGGATATTTCCGGAAACTTTGGGCCCTTTTGTTTACTGTGAAACCGGTATCGGCGATAATTTTTATATAGATGTAACGATAGACTGCACAAAATCCATTCGGACAGGTATAACCAGCTATTCCAACAAAGTGTCGGGGAAATTTACCACAAACTACTCTCACGTCAAAAAAAACGCTATCGCTGCGAGGATACCAGTCTCACCAGGACAAGGTGTGCAGGTTATCCTGTACCCACCGCCGACCATGGAGAGCGTGGCAGCCTGCGGCCACCACGCTCCAATAACGGAGCCTATTTAGCTGTTTCGGTGGAAGTCGTTTCCGGATTTTTCGACAGGTTCTTTTTTAGGATTTCGGAATAGCGTCTTGCATCATTGTTTTCCGGATCCAGGGTAAGCAGTTTATCAAAATAACTAAGCGCTGTTTCATAGTCTTTTTCCGCATTAGCCTTATACGCCGCAATATAGCCATAGGCTTCAATTAAGTGTTTCCTGCTTGTTTTATTGGCGGTATCTTTTTCCAACAGGCCAATCAAATTTATATAATGCGGAACCGCTATTCCCGTTTCCATCGCCGTATCAATTGCGGCATTGGCACGCGCACGCCAGTAGAAACCGTATTCTTCTGTAGGGTATTTTTTCTGGTAAATGGCGAAGACCGTATCGGCGTTCCGGTAATCTTTGCCGAGATAACTTGCCAGGCCCCAGTTAAAAAGATCCACATTGGACGCATTTGGGTTGATCGCACAATATTTACCCAGCCAGCGTGCCTGGTTATTGTAGTCTTTTTTCTTTTTATACAGGCCACTGATCTTTTTGTAATAGCCGCCCTTTACCGCATCGTCCTTTTCCATTTCCGCGCCTTTTGCAAAATAATAGGCAGCGCTGTCTTCTTTTTCTTCAAAAGACGAATAGATTTCTCCCATCATTTCATAATCCTTTGCAATAAAACCGGTATCATTCCGGCTGGCGAAATACGCGTTCATGAAAACGGCTGCCTTTTCGGTGTTACCTAGTTCCTTATAACTGAAAGCAATGAGCTTATACAATCTTGGCTGGGCGGCGGCGCCTTCTTTTTTTATCAGCCCGTCCGCATTTTTTATGGCTTCGTCAAATTTGCCCGACGCGTATAGCATATCGGTATGCAGGTAATCGTTTTTAATATTGTAATCAGAAGCGGCAATATATTTCGCCAGGTAATCCCGGGCCTGGTTGATGTCTTTATAATAGTAATAATAA
>JBDTVE010000285.1:0-16888 GCA_040007355.1 Bacteroidota bacterium
AAAGAAGAAAAAAGCCAACGGAAAATAAAAAAAAACGGCAGGCTGATTACATCGCACCGCTACAACCGCTTACTCTTGCTGCGTTCCCGCCCTGGGAGGGTTCAGCAGGAGCTGGTCGTGTAAGACCTGCCGCCGCAAATATACGAAGCGCTAACAATTAATCACGGGCAATTTCTTAAAAAATTTAAAGTTCCATGTTTGCGGTTCCATACTGCGTTTAACAGGGCGTTTCAGCTAGTGTATTAAAGATTTCTTAAAGTTCTGCCAGTTTTTGAACGGTGTTTTATGCAAAGCCGCAGGAACACATACGGACTGGCGCCGGCAGGTTATATTTTAATAGCCGCTTCTGCCGGTTAGCGAATTGGCATGCGCCACGCCTATCAGTTCATCGGACCGACCGTTAATGGCCCGAAAATAAACAAGGATGGTATAACTGTTTTCTGTATCCCATAAATTGCCTTCTGTAAGTTCAAAGCTGGCTGGTCCACCCTGTTTGTCAACCGTCACATAATCGTAATTATAGTAACCATTCTTTAACAGCAGATCGGTCTCGTACACCCCTTTATCTGCATTGAACAGCATTCTGGCTTTATCGTCTAGTCCGTAATTGGTCAGCTCTCCAAACAGGTAAACATCTTTGCCCTGTATTTCCTGGTTGGCTTCCGGTATAAAACTAAAATGGGTATCGGCAAAATCGGATTGCCACAAATAATTAACGCTCTCGCTGATTTCGTTATAATACATCCCATTGTAGTCTTTGTAGTAAACCAGTCTTTGAGGCGCCCGGTTTAAATCGGGTTTTACATATACGTCGGTAGAATTGGTATTGTATTTAGCCGTTGCCACACGGTCACTCTGCAGGCGAAAGCTGCGTAAATCTAGCCAGCGCCATTCGCGCCCGCCCGGGAAAACAATATTTTCCGAGTTATACTCCAGCACATTTTGTCTTATAAAGGTAGGTTTCAGGTTAGTAAGCGCATTGTCCCAGCGGTTGTTCTGCAGCACGCAAACCTTTACCTGCTGCAGGGCATTCATGATATTTAGGTTGCCGAGGTTAATCGTAAAAATAAGTTTCTGGTGGGTTTTAAATATCTGCCCGTCGAACGGTTGCTGTACCTGTGCGCCCACGGACGATTTTTCTTCCACTACCAGCACACGCCGGGTAAAAACAAGTTTTGCCGTATCGCCATCGGCAAAAACCTTCAGCAGGTAATTTCCTGAGCGCGAAGGCAGGCAGTTGGTTTCCGGGAGGGTAACCATATAGTGCGTATATTTTACCAGTGCGATGGAAGAATTCCGGTAATTGGTGATCCGGTTTTGGGTAAACCCTTTGATATAATCGAATTCGCTGAGAATGGTCTTTGTCCAGTCTGCATTGCACAATTGCCAGGTATAGGAGTAACTACGCACACCCCCGTTCAAGTCATCAAAATTAAGATCAAGATGGTCTGCGCCGTTTAATTTAATAATCGGGTAGGCCAGCTGGTTACCACTGTAATTCAGTTTTACATTGTGGATGGCGGCGTCATACACTTTATCCGGCACCTGGGAGGAGGCCATAAAAGGCAAAAACAAGGCTAATAGTACAGCGCGCGTAAACTTTTGCATATGTGGTCAGATGGGATTAAAAACTAAAGTTGTACAAATTTGGCCAAAAAAACCACAAAAAGATTCCGGGTTACCCAACAGCACCTATTTTTGATTAATAAATACAGGATTTTTTGAATCTACCCGGTTTTTTAGCAAAACGCATTGCTTTTTCACAGGAAAAGTCGTTCAGCCGGTTCATTATCCGGCTGGCAACCGCAGCCACGGTACTCAGCGTAACGGTTATGATTGTTGCGCTGGCCATCACCAATGGGTTTCAATACACCATCAGCCAGAAGATTTTTAGTTTTTGGGGACATATACGGGTGCAGCATTATGAACCCGGCAAAATCTCCAGCGCAGAAGAAACGGCCATTGAAAAAAACGATACGGTGGAACAGGTGCTAAAAAACAATGCCGCCATACAATCTTTCAATTGTTTTGCCACCAAAAGCGCCATTCTTAAAACAAGTGAAACCATCGAGGGTGTATTACTGAAAGGTGTTGAAAAGGACTACCGCTTCGGCCAGTTGCAGCAATTCCTGCTGAAGGGGCGGTGGGTACATTTTCCGGATAGTGCTTATAGTGACGAGATAGTGCTTTCTTCTTATACCGCCAACCAGTTGAAATTACATTTAAACGATCCCGTCATTATTTATTTTATCCAGAACGATGGTTCAGCCCCAAGGGCTAGAAAACTTAGACTCACGGGCATCTACAAAACCGGCATCGAGGAATATGATAAATTCATTGCGCTGGGCGACTTGCGCCTGATACAGCGTTTAAACGGATGGAAACCAAGTGAAATAGGCGGGTATGAAATTTTTCTGAAAGACTACAAACAAACGGACCGGGTAAACGACGAACTCTTTAATTCGCTGCCACCTGCGTGGACCAGTAAAAGCATCCGGGAAATCAATCCCAATATATTCGACTGGCTTAACCTGCAGGATACCACCATTGTACTTGTGCTGGTGATTATGACCATTGTTGCGGTGCTGAACCTGATTACCTGTCTTATTATCCTGGTGCTGGAAAGAACCAGGATGATTGGCATATTAAAGGCGCTGGGTTCGCCCAATGCATCGGTACAACGCATTTTTTTATACCATGGAGGCATCATTACTTTTACCGGTATTGTGCTGGGCAACGGGATGGCGCTGCTCCTTTGCTGGTTACAGGAACGGTATAGCCTGGTGAGCCTCCAGGAAGACATGTATTATATCTCAAAAGCGGAAGTGAAGCTGGAATGGTGGCATTTTGCGCTGGTGGATGCCGGCACTTTTATTATTTGCTTCCTGATTCTTATCATCCCCACCCTGGTTATCCGCCGAATACAACCGGTAAGGGCCATACAGTTCCGCTGATACGGCTATATTGCTTTTCTCAACAGGTGTGATAAGACGATACCCGCTGCTACCCCGGCATTCAGCGATTCTGCTTGTCCAAGGCGTGGTATGGTTATGCGGTGCTGGCAGCTATCCAGCAGGGCAGGTCGTATGCCTTTTGATTCGTTGCCGATTACGATCACGCCGTTTTGGAGGGGCGGCATACTATTTACCGGTTGCCCGTTAAGGGTGGCTGCATACAATTGCATGGAGCGTGTTGCGGTTACCAGTTGCAGCAGATCGGTATAAAGCAGTTGTACCCGGAGGAGGCTGCCCATGGCGGCCTGCACTACTTTTGGCGCAAACGCATCCGCGCAATCCGCACTGCAAATAATATGGCTTATTCCAAACCAGTCGGCAATGCGTATCAGGGTACCCAGGTTGCCGGGGTCCTGTATGCCGTCTAGCATCAGGAAGATATTCCGGGAGAAATCGGGCAAAACAACTGTTGGTTTCCTAAACACACCCAGCACCGCATGCGGCGTTTGCAGGAATGAAAGCCGTTCCATTTCCGGTTCTTTTACTTCCACAACTTTTTCGGCGGCCATATTTTGCAACAGGCCGGTTTGTGTTTCCATCCAGGCACGGGTCGCATACAATGTTTCCAGCGATGCATGGCCGGCGTCCAGCCATTCGTTTATTATTTTGGGGCCTTCCGCAACAAATACACCCGCCTGATCCCTGAATTTTTTTTGGCCCAGACTTTGGATATATTTGACCTGCAATTTTGTGATCATCTATGTTCTTTTTTTCTGAATATGCATTTATTGTGTAAACCCGTTAAACATTACCTGTTCCTATTTATCACCGGCCTGGCGGCTATCTTAACCGGTTGCGTGATTCCCAAAAAATACCAGCCCAATAAACCATTTGTATTTTCAACAAATATAAACATACAGGGCGATCTGTCTTCAGCGGTAAAAGGGGATTTGAAACTAAAGCTGGAAAACCAACTGGATGACAGCCTGAAAACAATCATCAAAACAAAATATCCCGGGGGCAGGTTCCTGATGAATCCGCCCGTTTTTGATACCGCCGCAGCACTGCGCTCGGTTATTTTTATGGATAACCTGCTTCATGCGGAAGGCTATTACCGGGACAGCGTTAGTTGGGATAGTTCCCTTACAGTAAAAAGAAAACAGCAACGGGTAACGGTAAATTTTACCATTATACCCGGCCAAAGTTATACGTTTGATTCAATTGCTTACCGTTTACAGGACGCCGCTTTGCAATCGCTGGCGTTTTCCCGGCGCAATGGATCGCTGTTGAAAAAGGGTCAACCCTACTCCATTGAGATCATTTCCGCGGAAATGGATCGGCTGGTTGAATTGTTCAGGAACAACGGTTATTATAAATTTTCAAGAGACGATCTGAATGCTGAACGGGACACCGTTTTTTCAGCGCTGATAAACCCCTCCCTGGATCCATTTGAACAGCTCCGGCTTTTGCAGGAGGCAAAAGAAAGACAGCTGAACCCTGTTATGAGCGTCAGCATCTACCTGCGCAATCCTGCCGCGGTTAGCCATTTCCGTAAATATTATATCCGTCATGTAGACATCTACCCCGATCTTGACTTGCTGGATGATTCCACTACAGCTAAATATGATTCGGTGCGTGTAAACGGCATGGATATCTTTAATAAATTCAATAAATTCAAACCTTCCTTTATATCATCCAAATCCCTGCTTCGGCCGGGCGAACTGTTCAGGCTGCGCAATTCAACCCGTACCTATACCAATTACACGCAACTGAACACCTTTACCCAGGTTACCATCAATATTATTGAACTACAGGATTCGTCGTCCCTGGATGTATCAATCAGGATGTACCCGTCCGTAAAACAGGATCTGAGTGTAACCGCGGATGCCAGTTATAACACCGGTGATGTAATTGCAACCGGTGATCTTTTCGGGGTAGGACTTAATTTTGGGTTAAATAATCGCAATGTGGCCAAACAGGCCATCCAATCCAGCACCAACCTGCGCACCGGCATGGAAATTGACCTGGGCGGCCGGATTATCCAGACCCTGCAGACCAGCCTTTCACACAACTATAGTTTTCCAAGGCTGGTGGTTCCCCAATGGCTGCTTAAAAGATTTAAAAATGTGGATTCCCTCCGTACGCAACGTACCCTGCTGAATTTTAACGGAGCTTATACTGACCGTAAGGATTTCTATGAATTAAAATCCCTCAACGCCTCGCTTGCCTATCAGTGGTCAAGAAGCCGGCGGGGGCCGCGCCGTAGTCATACCTGGTATTACAGCCCCATTAATATAGAATATGTTCAACTGAATCCGAGGGCGCAGTTGAATCTTTTGCTGGAGAGCGTGCCCAATCTTAAATTCTCCTTTAATACCGGATTGGTGATAAGCATGGTAGGTGGCTACAATTTTATACAAACCGGTGCCGACGGCGCCAAAAAAAATGATTTCAGGATAGGACTGGAAGAAAGCGGCGGACTGACGGGGATGTTTAAAAAGCTTGACCGGGAGGCTAATCTTTACCGGTTTGTAAAACTGGACGCAGATTTTAGGCACTATATCAATTATAAAAAATCAGCGCTGGTGTTCCGGTTGTACGGCGGCATTGGTGTGCCGTACGGAAAAGATAAAGATGGTAACAGGGAAAAACAATTGCCTTTCTTTAAATCCTTTTATGCAGGTGGGCCTTACAGCATGCGAGCCTGGCAGGTAAGACAACTGGGCATTGGATCATCGCCCTATTTTGATACAGCGACTAATGCAAAAAATGTAGACCGCTTTGGAGACATCCAGCTGGAAGGAAATATTGAATACCGTTTTAACCTGGGTTCCCTGTTCGGCATTAAAATTAAAAGTGCGTTATTTTCGGATATCGGGAATATCTGGTACCGTTCCAACTATAACGACCCAAACTACCTGGGCGCCGAATTCAGGATCAATAAGCTCTATACGGATCTTGCCGTTGGCGCAGGCACCAGTCTCCGGGCCGATTTCGACTATTTCCTGATACGGTTCGACTGGGCCTATAAATTAAAAGACCCGGTATATTCCTATATCAACTACGGGTGGTTTCATGATATTCAGTTACTGAAAGGGCAGTTCCAACTGGGTATCAATTATCCTTTCTAAGCGATTATACGGGTTGTTTAGTTTTCTGCTTCCAGCTGCGCCTCAAGTTCGGGGATGGTTAATGCCTTGTCCAAGGTTAGGGCGCCAATCCTTGTTCTGCAAAGACTACCCAGGTAGCCGCCGCAACCCAGGGCCGCGCCCAAATCATTTGCCAGGCTGCGTATATAGGTGCCCGTTGAACATACTACCCTGAAATGCACCAACGGTCCTTCAACACTGACAATTAAAAATTCTTTAATAAAAAGTTTCCTCGGTTCCAGTTCAATAGACAGCCCCCGGCGGGCCAGTTCGTATGCCCTTTTGCCATCTTTTTTAATGGCGGAATGCATGGGTGGCACCTGCATGATTTCACCGGTAAAAGCGGTGGCTGCCTGTTTTACTTGTGCTGCCGTAATGCCACTGGTATCCTGTATATGTTCGGGTTCGCCTTCCCGGTCAAATGTGGGAGTGGTGGCTCCGAGTATAATTGTACCGGTATATTCTTTTTCCTGGGCCATGTATTCATTAATGCGTTTGGTAAACCTGCCTGTACAAACAATCAGCAGGCCCGTGGCCAGCGGGTCCAGAGTACCGGCATGTCCTACTTTTCTGATCTTAACCAGGTCGCGCACTTTTCTTATCACATCAAAAGAAGTCCATTTATAAGGTTTGTTCACCAGCAATACCTGTCCTTCTTCATATTTGGCGCTTACACTTTCCAATGTTTATTTTTTGCCGAAGATAGGAAAACAGTGGATAGATTGCTGGGCGACCCGGTCTCGGAATTTGTTATGGGATGGTAACTAACGTGGCCATTACCGGGCCATAAGACGCGCTTTTATATTGCCTGCCGCGCTTTTAGTTCCAGGTATTTATTCAGGGTATCAACGGTTACTTGTTGCGGGGGAGCAAGAATTGACAGAATACCTTGTTTTTGCAGTTCTTTGACGATTGTTTTCTTTTCGTGAATGAATTTTTCAGCAATGATATGCGTATATACGGCTGCCATATCTTTTGCTTTTTCCGAAATCAGTTTTTCAAACTCCGTGTTCTCAAAAAATACGACCACCAACAGATGGTATTTGGCAATCTGTTTCAGGTAGGGCAGCTGTCGCTGAAGACCATTCAGGGATTCAAAATTGGTAAACAACAAAAGCAGGCTTCGTTGTTTTATATTGGCGCGTATGATGGTGTACAACATTTCAAAATCGCTTTCCAGGAAATGCGTATGCTGGTTGTACAGTGTTTTTAAAACGTTTTCGAGTTGTCCCCGGCTCCGGTCGGCCGGTAAAAAGCTGCCTTTTATATTAGAGAATGTAAGAAGACCAAACCGATCTTGCCGGTACAGGCTTACATTACAAAGCATCAGGGTGGCATTAATGGCGTAATCGAGCAGGGAAAGATTGTCAAAGGGCATTTTCATCAGCCGGCCTTTGTCTATAATGCAATATACCTGTTGGGAGCGCTGTTCGGTATAATTGTTCACCATCAGGGTGGCCTTCCTGGCTGTTGCCTTCCAGTTTATATTCCGGATATCATCTCCGATGTTGTATTCCTTTATCTGTTCAAATTCCATACTGTGTCCGATTTTCCGCATGCGTTTGGACCCTGTTTCGTGGGTTTGTGCAAACTGGGCCATCAGTTCATAACGGCGCATTTCAACAAAGGAAGGATAGACGGGTATGGTGGTTTGTGCCGGAACCGTAAAACGCCTGCTTACCAGGCCCAGCAGGGAGCTGGCATAAATAATAATGTTACCAAAATGATATTCACCGCGTTCAACGGGTCTTAATTCATAGAACACGGAGACTTCGCTGCCGGCTTGCAGCCTGCGGTAAAAAGAGTGGTCTTTTTCCTGGAACTGGAAAGGCAGCTCGTCGATGATCTCCATGGTTATCGAAAAAGGATAATTATTTTTTACGGAAACAGAGACGGGGTTTTTATCGCCATTACTCAAACGATCGGCGATATGCCTGGTGGCCGCCGGTTTTCCACCGGTTACAAAAATAAAAAACAGATCAACAATAAATAACACAACAAAAAGCCAGAACAAGGTGTAGGCAAGTGTCAGCAGCAGGGGGATAAAATATCCCGTCAGGAATGCCAGCATGATGATGGATCCCGACCCGTAAAACCGCCGCGTAAGAAACAGCGGCCCCAGCAGAACACGGGCGCCCAGCCATAACAGTGTGCCAATCATTAGTATTGCGAGTAAAAACATAGCGGCTACCGGGGTATTTCAATAGATTTAATGATTTTTTCTATGAGGTCGTCCGGCGTCATCCCCTCCATTTCCTTTTCGGGTGTAAGAATAATACGATGCCTTAATACATGGGGCACTACGCCGATGATATCTTCGGGGGTAACAAAATCGCGCCCGGCGATGGCCGCAAAAGCCTTGGCAGACCTTACAATGGCCAATGAGGCCCGGGGCGAAGCGCCCAGGTATAGGGCTGCGTTGTTACGGGTTTCATTTACCAGCCTGGCAATAAATTCAAGCAACCGGGGTTCTACCACCAGGTCCAAAATAGTTTGCCGGTATTGGACAATTTGCTGTGCACTTATAATTTGGGGGATATCTTCCAGTATGTCTTTTTGTGATTTGTTGTGTTGCGCGGTGAGGATGCTGATTTCCTCTTCCACGGTGGGATATCCTACCTCGATTTTAAAAATAAACCGGTCCAGCTGCGCTTCGGGCAGGCGGTAGGTGCCTTCCTGGTCAATGGGGTTTTGTGTAGCCAGCACCATAAACGGAGGTTCCATGGGATAGGTTATACCGTCTATGGTTACCTGTCTTTCTTCCATTACCTCAAATAGTGCAGCCTGTGTTTTGGCCGGTGAACGGTTGATTTCGTCTATCAATACAATATTGCTGAAGATCGGGCCTTTTTTAAAATCGAAGCGAATGCCTTTTGGGTTGAATACCGAAGTGCCCAGCACATCGGAAGGCATCAGGTCGGGCGTAAACTGCAACCTGGAAAAATGTGCGTCAATAATACGGGCAATCAGTTTTGCCGTGAGGGTCTTGGCCACACCGGGCACGCCTTCAATAAGTATATGCCCGTCTGACAAAAGCCCGGCTATAATCAGGTCTACCATCTGGTGCTGGCCTTTTATGACTTTTCCTACCGTTTCGCGAATGGCGTTTACACTTTCGTTTAATGCCGATAGGTCAGTTCGCTCTTCAAAAACGATTTCATCCATGGGTAATTATTTATCTTTTATAAAATTCATGCACCAGGTTGTTGAGCTCCAGCAGTTCCTGGTCTGTGATGGTTTCCGTGGTATTGATATAGTCTGCTTTTTCCATCAGCGTCTGCACTTTCTTCTCCTCCATGCCGCTTTTTCTTGACAGGGTCTGTATAAACGCTGCGTTGATGGTATGGGTGGCCAGGTGATAACTGTTCCGGATATGTTCTAGTAAATAGGTCATCATTTTAATGGCAATATTGCGGTTGTCTTTTTTTTGCAGGTAGAGGTTGCCGATGGTTTGCACAAAGGAAAGGCTGGCATTGGTATTGGGCAGCTGTACGGGTACCAGCCTTCTTTTTCTTTTACTTCCAAAACCGATATACAGCAGCATCAGCGAACAGGCTATCAGCAATGCATATTTCAACGGCGGGTTATTCCAGAATATGGCCAGTGCGGAAAAATCATTGGGTTTCCGGCTGAACCTGTCCGTATCGCCCCAATAGACATCCTGCGCATCCTTATTCAGGTAAGATAGCGCCTGGCTGAAATAAGCAGTATTCCCCTCCTTTAAAAGAAAATAATTGGAAAAAGCAGCTGGCGCGGCATGAAAATAAAATTTACCCTTCCCATAGCGTAGAACTATGTAGTTGGCATGCCCCATTTCATTTACGCCCAGTACCCGGGTTGTGTTACTGTCGTAGGCCGTAAAGCTGTCTGCAAAAGGATAATAAAAAAAACCATATTTATTTTTACCATACAAAAAACTATCTGCTATTTCCAGAGAGGTATTTCTTTTTTGTGTGAAATTTTTCTCCGTAGCGTTGGCAGTACCCCGCCTTACGCCCAGGGTATCCAGTAACCGGTAATCAATATCGTTGTCAGCAATAAAAAATTCATTGCCCCTGCCTACATAGCTGAGTACATTCCCCAGGTCAATGTTGTTCAGCGTCATCCTTTGCCCGATGGATAGATACACGCTGCCTTTTACATAGGACAGTTCGTTCAAGGGGTCTTTTATTTTTTTTGATGCCAGTGTTATCTCGCCATTGAACTGTTGGGGCAACAGGCGGTAGGCAATATTGGTACCCATCGGGTTCTTGTCGTGATAACGGTAAGGAGGGTACATGCTGGGCATGGTGGGCTTGCCCGTATGGTTACACGCAGTAAACCCCAGCAACATAGCCGCCAAGCAAACCCCTGTTATATAAGTTCTGTTGCTTCTCAAAGATTACCGGTTTGTTTGTTAAACTCGTTAAACGAATGCTGTAGGGTATTGAACATTGCCTCGCTAACGGGGTATTCACCATACCAGCTATACTCATATTGCAGGGTAAGCCTCGCAAAAGGCTGCGCAAATACTCCGGACCGGGCTCTTAGTTCGCTGATGTACTGGTAGTTTGTCTTTTCCGTACCCCGTACAATATAGCCTTTTTCAGACAGGTTAACCAGGGTTTGCAGATACAGGTACCGAACGGCAAGGCGGTAATTATTTTCCGCGACCGCTTTATTGATGAGGTTGCCGTATTGGCCCGTAACCGATTCTGCTTCTATTTCCACTACTGCAGCGATATTCTTCCGGTTGGTTACAAACAAGCGGTTTTTACCCAGAAAAAGTTTGTACAGCACAAAAAACAAAACCGCGGCGGCCAGTAGCCATAACACCAGTTTAAAAACCATGAAGAAAACTTCCAGGTTGGGCAAACGAAGTCTGGTGGATTCATGGGTCACTTTCATATTTGCGTCATTGGCTTTTAATAGGCTATCGAGCCAGTGCTGGTAATAAAATCCTTTATCTTTTTTTATCAAGGCAAGGGTATCCGCGCTAACGGGCCGGAGGTTGCTCACAATAGCGGTGTCCACCGGTGGCTCGTCTGCCGTCACCGAATCTACAGTGTCTATCGTAGAAGTGTACCCTGTAGTATCTGCAAGTGCGGAATCAGAAGGACCTGGCCCGCGATTGCCGAGCGAATCAATAAACCTGGTAGTGGTGCTGTCTTGCGCACGGCCAACCGAACCAGCAAAAACAAGAACAAACAACAACAGGGATCGATATGATAAGAATGGCTTCACGTAAGCGGAAAAAATAATTTATTTTCTTGTCTGTTCGCAGACCTGGCCCGTTTTTCAAGCCGGATGGGGTAAATAACAAAATACCAGACCATAAAAACCAGCGACCCGCCAAGTATGCACACGCTGGCCCAAATGGGCAGGCCAGGATTGGCGCCCCGGCGGTTGAAATGCTGCGACATTAAATGGGTGATAAATCCTTCCAGGAAAGCCGCAGTAAGCGTTATGGGCACCAGGCATATTACTATTTTAACGGCATCCCTGGCGCCGGCCGTAAAAGATTCAATACGCCGGAGTGTGCCCGGGAAGAGTAAGCTATTGGCCAGTATAAAACCCGCGGTGCTGGCTATTATCATGGCCGATATTTCAAGGGTTCCATGGATCCATATTACCAGCACAGATTGAATGCCCAATCCTTTTGAAAAAAACATATACTGGAAACAGCCCAGCATCATACTGTTCTGAAACAGTATCCAGACGGTGCCGATGCCGAAAAGAATGCCGAAGACAAGCATCAGGAAATCTACCCGGATATTGTTAAAAGCGATGGCGACAAACATTCCAAAAGCACTTTCATCTTTGTACACGCCAAAGGGGTCACCGTTGGCAATATTTTCTTCTGTCATGTTTACATAGTCATCGCCCAGCACGCCCCGTACAAATTCACGGTCCTGAGAAGAAGAATACACCGCGATGGTGCAGGAAACAGCAAAGAAAATAAAGGTAAAAAATAAAACGCGGTGGTATTTGCGAAACAACAGGGGCAGTTCGGAACGCCAGAATTTTGCAATACGGGAAAGGCTTTGTTTGCGGTTCTGGTAAACAGACTGATAGGTGCTTACCGCCAGGCTGTTGATCCAACGGGTAACGCGACCATAAGGGTAAAATGTTTTTGCATAAGCGAGGTCGTCTACCAGTGTAATAAACCGATCTGCTTTTTCGTCGGGATCATCCGTTTCAAAGTGTTGGTATTCCTGCCATTTTTTTGCGTTTCGTTTTATAAAAAGGGCCTCCCGCATACTAATATGTAAAAATTATGGTTCAATATAGTACTAACTTTATAAACCCCCTGTACTATCACATAAAATATATGATTAATATTGTGCCGGATCTTTAATATCTTATTTTTAATCCGTAAAACTTCCTTCTACCGGCAAATTACGGCGTTTGCCGAACCTTAAAAATGCACCGCCCATGTCCACTGTTCAGATAGCGACGCCGTTTAATCTAAACCTTGATTTTGAAATAGCAGATTTTCACAAACGCGTCTTCGCATATGGTATTGATCTTTTTATAATGGTTGCCTATGCCTGGATCATGGGAAGTTTTGTGTTCGATACTTCGGTGCGGTCACTGGTGGGTGATAGGGCCAATATGGGCTGGAGTATCATTGTGGTTTCTTTACCCATCCTGTTGTATCCACTGGTTAGCGAAATAGCCATGCATGGTCAAAGCATTGGTAAAAAAGTGCTGGATATACGTGTCATGAATTTACACGGTGGAGAACCGGAGCTCAGCCAGTATATGACCCGCTGGATATTTCGTTTTTTTGAATGGCCCCTCGTATTTGGCATCGTATTCCCCGGGTATTATATTTTTTACCAATTACTGAGCATGATGATACCCGGTATTGTAGTAATAATTATTATTGCGGTTACCAAAAAAAATCAGCGCCTGGGCGACCTGGCTGCCAATACGGTTATGGTAAAAACGCGCATCAATACTTCTATAAATGATACCATTTTCCAGGAAGTAGATCAAAACAATTACCAGGCTTTGTTTCCGCAGGTGATGCAGTTGAGCGACCGGGATATCAATACAATCAAGTCCGTTATCGGCAACAGCCACCACAAAAGTGGTCTGGACCTGGCCCAACGTACAGCAGAGCGGGTAAAGACAGCACTGAAAATTGGCTCCGATATGGATGACGTGCTTTTTTTGGAGACCCTGTTACAGGATTATAATTACCTGGCCACAAAAGAATAATGAAACCGAAGACCCTACTATCTTTTCTACCGCCAGTTGTTGCCAAAGGCCCCGGAGAGGGCGAAAGCAAATATGGCGATATAAAAAAGAATCAGCAGCGCATTAATAATAAGGCCTATTACGGCGCAGGTTTTTCCAGCTTTTATATTATTGTAAGAACCGATGTTGTATACGCCGGGGCCTGCATTGTATAATTTCAGGTCTTTATTGGCCAATACCACAGATATGATGCCCAACACCACGCCTACAAAACACAATACAATAGATAAAATACCCAGCACCAGCACCACCGTGGCATTTGGCAGGGGCTGCTGCATATTGTACGGATGCTGTGGCTGGTCAAAAATGCTTTTCTCTTCGGTCATCTATAGCAGTATTAGCGGGCTATTGAAAATCTAAAGGTTGATCTATCCATTCTCGCGGCACATTGATTAATGCGCACAAAATAGGCAAAATCCGGCAGTATCAAAACTACCCCGGGATATTAAGCTTTCAGCCAATTAAACGGGCTTACCGGAATATTCCGGACTATCCAGAAAATCAACACCAACAAAAGAATCAATTTGACAAAAGTTGTAGAATAAAAAATGTTTTGCCGGATTTTTTTGCTGCTAAAAACGTTCCAGGAAAAAACAAAGGCGGCATACAGTATTAAAGGCAATACCACGACAAAAAGCACATTGTAGTCAAGCGCATCCAACAATTTCCCATGCAGCAAGGCGGAGGCGGCACGTTGTGAACCGCAGCCGGGGCAATCAAGTCCGGTTACTGAATGAAACAGGCATCGGGGATAAATATGACTGGTGGTGACGGGGTAAAAAAAATATAGCAGTGATAAAGATATCACTGCTAAGGTCACAATTACAAATTGTGAAAGTGCTTTTTTATCCATACAAAGCTATCCGTTAAAATGTCTGGACGTCATCCAAAAACCACCAAAACCCAGTGCAAAAACCGCGATACAATAAATAACCACGCTCGCGATACCTACAAAAAAGCCTATTTTGGTCCATTTACCCGCATCTTTTGATGCCTGTAAAGCTCCGTTGAAATCACCGGCAGACCATTTGGCATTTACCTGGGTGGCAAATACAATACCTGCTATTCCAAAAGGCAGGCAACAAAATATTGTCACAAGGATGGATTCAACCAGCCAGTTTTTGGGGGGGGCTGAAGGCGGAGGGGTTTGTTGAAAGGTTTGCTGTTCCATGGTTATTTTGATTTTGATGAATGATATCACAAGTAAATAAAATTAAACCGCATGGTAAAATAAAAAACGCCCTTCGGGTGGTTTGGGGATGGGGTGGGTCGTTGAGATACCTATCATGAGCGGATGGATATCGATCCTCGTTGCAGAAGTATCAGTTGCGGGCTGATCTGGTGGGTGTCATCCACGCGTGGGGTCGGTGAAATACCGACCCCTACGCGCGCGAATTTATTTAATACGCCCTTGCAAACAATACCCTTTCTTTACTGGGTTGACCGGTTAAAATACATTTTCCTTCCTCCTGCGGGTTATCCAAGGGTATGCAGCGGATTGTGGCCTTTGTTTGTTGTTTGATGGCTTCTTCCGTTGCCGCTGTTCCATCCCAGTGAGCCGAAATAAAACCGCCTTTTCCATCCAGCACTTTTTCAAACTCCTGCCAGTTGTCTACCCGTGTAATATGACTGTCGCGGTAAACTTTTGCCTTATCAAACATGGCCTGTTGTATCTCCTGCAGCAACTGCACAACAGCATCCGCCAGCCCGTCCAGGCTCCTGCTTTTCTTTTCTTTTGTATCGCGGCGGGCTATTTCCGCCGTATTGTTTTCAAGGTCTCGTGCACCAAAGGCAATCCTTACGGGCACGCCTTTCATTTCGTATTCGGCAAATTTCCAGCCTGGGCGGTTATTGTCATTGTCGTCATATTTAACCCGCACACCAGCTTTTTTTAATTGCGCCACCAGTTCAAGCGCGCGGGTGTCAATCTGTGCTTTTTGCTCGGGCCCCTTGTAAATGGGAATGATGACTACCTGCAGGGGTGCAATTTTGGGTGGCAGCACCAGGCCTTCGTCATCGCTGTGGGCCATTACCAGCGCCCCCACCAAACGCGTACTTACCCCCCAGCTGGTAGCCCATACATAATCCAGTTTGTTTTCCTTATCGGAGAATTTTACATCAAAGGCCTTTGCAAAATTCTGTCCCAGGAAATGAGAAGTGCCGGCCTGCAGGGCCTTGCCATCCTGCATCAATGCCTCTATGCAATAGGTGTCTTCGGCGCCGGCGAAGCGTTCGCTGGCAGTTTTTACGCCCCTGATAACAGGCAGTGCCATCCATTCTTCCGCGAAAATGGTATACACATCCAGCATTTGGCGGGCCTCCGCAACGGCTTCTGGTGCGGTGGCATGCGCGGTATGTCCCTCCTGCCATAAAAATTCGGCGGTGCGTAAAAAAAGACGGGTGCGCATCTCCCAGCGTACCACATTGGCCCACTGGTTTATTAGCAGCGGAAGGTCGCGGTAAGATTGTATCCAGTCTTTATATGAGTTCCATATAATGGTTTCGGAAGTGGGGCGGATTATCAGTTCTTCCTCCAGTTTTGCATCGGGATCTACTATTACACCGTTCCCGTTGGGATCGTTCATTAAACGATAATGGGTGACAACGGCGCATTCTTTGGCAAATCCCTCTACATGCGCTGCCTCCCGGCTTAAAAAACTTTTTGGTATTAACAACGGAAAATAGGCATTTACATGACCTGTCTCTTTAAACATCCTGTCAAGTTGGTCGCGCATGTTTTCCCAGAGCGCAAATCCATGCGGTTTAATCACCATGCAGCCCCGCACGGCCGAATAATCTGCCAGACCACCTTTTAATACCAGGTCGTTGTACCATTGGGCATAATCTTTTTCCCTGCTTGTAATTTCTTTGGCCATATTCTTTACATTATCAGATTTGTTCAATAAAAACCGCGCTGAATTTGGGCCGACCACTCCTGCCGGCACCCGGCTATCAGTTGTTAGTATTTTAACATAGTTATTGCAACAATTAAGTGGTTTTAATTGCCTATTGCCTGTTATTTGTTGTAATTTTAACCAACGGTTCGCAAAAGTAATTTTAAAACATCAAACGCCTTAGTATGAATATCAGAATTTTACTACTTATCCTGAGTGTTGCCGCCCTTAGCAGCTGCTCATCAGTATACCGGAGCGGCCAAACCCCCGACGATATTTATTATTCTCCGGCACCTGCCCGGCAACAGGCAGATGAATACGTGGATGTTCAAAAACCAAAAGAAGGTACCAATTACCAGACCTACGAACAATATGCGGAAAGCCAGCGCGATGACCGGTTCCTGAGAATGAGTGTAGGCAATCCCTATTACATGAATTCCTATAATACCTACAGTGGTTTCGACTGGCGTTATAATAGTTTTTATGATGGGTTTAACTATGGTTACAGCAGCCCCTGGAATAATTATTTTGCCTGGAACAGTTTTTACAATCCGTATACCACGGGTCTGTATTTTGGATTGGGCGGGATTGGTGGTGGCTACTATGGCGGTGGTTATGGTGGTGGCTACTATGGCGGCGGTTATGG
>JBDTVE010000286.1:0-6090 GCA_040007355.1 Bacteroidota bacterium
GAACATCTGAGAGCGATTGTTCTTGACTGCGGACTGACCGAAGAATTGAAATGGGGTGTTCCCTGTTATACGCTTCAGAAAAAGAACATCGTATTGATACATGTGTTTAAAGAATACTGTGCATTGTTGTTTTTTAAAGGCGTACTCTTAAAGGATACAAAGGGTATTCTAATCCAGCAAACCGAAAATGTGCAGGCGGCGCGTCAGGCCCGGTTCACCGATGCGCAGGAAATAGTTAAACTGGAACGCACCCTGAAAACCTATATCTATGAAGCCATTGAAGTGGAAAAAGCCGGTTTAAAAGTAAAACTCAAAAAGACCGCCGACTACAAAATTCCGGAAGAATTTCAAATAAAATTAGATGCAAGTAAAGCTTTGAAAGCTGCTTTTATGTCATTGACCCAGGGAAGGCAAAGAGCCTATATTTTTTATTTCTCGGCAGCCATACAGTCCAAGACCCGGTCTGCCAGGGTTGAGAAACATATAAATCAAATATTGGATGGAAAGGGGTTAAATGATTAATCAGCTTCAACGAAAAGCAATGGATCTTCAACTCATGCTGGAGGGTTAAATGGCGTTAGCTTGAATATCCGGTTTAAGCCATACTTAAAATAAGGTTATTTGTGCGATAGCGGTCTGTATTGTTATAAGTGCTGATCAAATTTGCAGACTGCCATTTTTATCCAGTGCTGCACAGCTACAGCAATAAACGGGTTTTTGCCGGTGGTGCCAGGCGGCAAATTTGTTGTCAAATTAGAAAATGTGGAAACGCAAACGGAATTAAATAAAACAGGGTGGTTGAGGCTATCAACCGCTTTAGAGCGCATTTTAAAGAGCAACCCTGGTTCAACGAAGTAGTGGCACTTGTACACCTGAGTCCGTTCCATTTTCAATGCATGTTCCAGGAATGGGGGCGTGCCATCTAAACCGCTTTTTACAGTAACTGGTTAAAATAACTGAATTATAAACTACAGGTAATTAGTGCTATTATGTCTTTTAGTGACAAAAGTGAATGCGATACAAAACAGGCTGATTTTACCCGAGGACAAAATATATCCCCAAATGTTGCATCAGGTGTAAATAAAACCTGTTTTTTAAGTGATCAGAAAAAAAAGAAAAGATTTTAGCGGAAAGCAGCATAGTGCAGTATACAAATACTTTTAATTGATTATACATTTCGCTTTAATACCTGTAGATTACAGAAGGATGTTACTAAAATTGTTATAACCCAAAACTGATTGCTATGTATCGAAAAATTAAACTGCTGTTTTTTCTTTTTTTCATTTCTTTTACCGCGGCCAACGCACAAACTGGTAATTTAGTTACCGGGCGGGTAACTGACAATGTAACAAATGAGGCTATTTCTGACGCGTCTGTGTCTGTTAAAGGCAAGAAAACGGGGACGGTCACGGATGCCGCTGGAAACTTTAAAATAAAGGCTGTCACCGGTGATGTTCTCATTATTACGATTTTAGGATATCGTACTGAAAATGTAACTGTGAATTCATCAAAGATGATTGCGGTTTCAGTTACACCCACGTCAAGCGAACTAAACAATGTTGTTGTAATTGGTTACGGCGAACGTAAACGCAAAGATGTTTTGGGTTCAGTTGCAGTTATCAATTCAAAAGATATTCAAAAAACTACGGCACTTAGTCCTGAGATAGCGTTGAAGGGCCAGGTGGCCGGTGTACGCGTTTCTTCCGGTGGCGATCCAACCTCTCGGCCAACCGTTAGGATTCGGGGAACCAGTACATTCGGTTATCAGGATCCTCTATATGTAATTGATGGAATTCCTATTGTTGAAGCTGCTGCTGGTAACTGGAAGGGAAGTAGTGACCCGGGTAATAATGGAACCTTCAGGACGCCCGTTAACCTATATACCATTATCAACGCTGAAGATATAGAAAGCATGTCAGTGTTGAAGGATGCTACGGCTACCGCTATTTATGGCGTAAGGGCTGCTAATGGAGTGATTCTTATTACTACAAAAAAAGGTAAAAAAGGGAGAGCCAAAATTGATGTTGATGGTTATCAGATATCTAATCAAAACCCTAAAACCTGGAAAGTACTGAACACCCAGCAATATATTAAAATCGTTACTGATGCTTATAATGCCAATCCTGCTATTTCTGGTGGTTTGCCACAAGCTATAGGTGCTAATAGTTCTTACGGAAAATGGTTTGATCCTTCAAATCCAGCTTACCTGGGAAATAGTCCTACTTATGACTGGCAAGACGCTGTGATTAATAAAAGTTCTAAAATACAACAAATGAATGTGCGTGTAAGCGGTGGAAGTGATAATACATTGTATAATCTTTCTGCTAATTACATGGATGCCGATGGAAGTTTTATTGCAAAAAATAGTAATCGCTACAGTATTTCTTCTAATGTTCAAAGTAAGCTGACAAAATTCCTGGAGGTAGGACTGAATTTGCGCCTTGTTCAGGAAAGTATCCTTGATAACACGTCCAATCTTGGCGTATGGAATTATCGTCCCTGGCAGCAAATTTATGGTTCTGGTTATGGTGGATATGCGCCAAGTGGCAGGGTAATTGGTGGCGGGCCCGTAACCCCTACAAGTACTTTTGCAATAGATAATTATGGTCCCAATACTAAAGGGAATCCTTTGGGTAGTGCCGCAGCCAGCAGTACTAGATATAAAAATGAAGGAATACTTGGAACAGCCTATGTACAACTTGAGCCAATCACCGGCCTGAAGATTAAAGGAACCTACAATGCACAACGATACACTAATGTAAACGCAGGCTGGAGTGGTTTCGATGCATGGCAGTTTAGCCCAACTCCGTCTAACCCATACGGTCAGGTAGCTGTTCCGATTGCCGGAACTACACCCGGATATAATGCAGTTGGTACTGCCATAACGCTTAATGAGGTTAAGCAGTTAAGTGTTGATTATCTTCATTCATTTAAAGACCATAACCTGGCACTTACCTTAGTAGCCGAGCAAACTGAGATTTCGGGTAGGAGTTATGCTATAGGGTATACTGTTAATACTTATGATCCAGCATTACGATATGTTGACGGAACACAATCAAGACCTGTTAATTTTAACACTTTGGGTAATTATGGCCTTATTTCTTATATAGGAAGGTTAAGCTATAATTTTGCCAACCGTTTTTATGCTGAAGGTTCTGTAAACAGAAATGGTTCATCAAGGTTCGCTCCGGAACATCAATGGGGTACTTTTCCCGCGGGTGCATTAGGTTGGAGAATTAGTCAGGAGAAGTTCATGCAAAGCCTGACATTTGTTAATGACTTTAAAATACGCGGTGGGTACGGCGTTATTGGTAATGAACAGACTACCGGGGGCTGGGATTATCTATCTAATCCTAATCCTAACCCTCACTATTCATTGGGAAATAACAGCCTAACTGGTGCGGGTCCCATTCAGCCAGGGGTAGCTTATACAACCTATCCAAACTTTGATCTTACATGGGAAAAGAAAAAAACTACGAATATTGGTTTTGAAGGAAGTTTCCTGAACAATTCATTGAATATCACATTTGATTATTATAGAAACGTAACTGATGGCATTATTCAGGGAGTAGGGTTGGCTCCATCTGTAGGATACGAAGCTTCTACGAATATAAATGTAGCCAGCGTTCTAAACAGGGGGATTGAAGTGCAGTTAGGTTATAATAAGACAATTGGTAAGGTGCAGTTTTCAGCATCTGCTAATTTCTCAACTGTACATAATGAAGTAATAAGTTTGTTCCAAAACCAGGCAAACCGTGGAGGAGGGCAGGAGGTTGGTCGTTCCCTTGGTTTCATTTATGGATATAAAGTAGGTGGAATATTTCAAAATCAGGGCGAGATAGATAAATGGAAATTGACAAATACTGACAAAATAGGTAAGAATACACAGCAACCTGGAGATGCCTATTTTCTTGATTTGTATGGTCCAGCTATTGCCGGAACAACTAATAAAAATCCAACGAAAGATGGCGTTATCAATGACCAGGATCAGGACTATATTGGCAAATCCATACCAGGTTATACCTATGGCTTTACATTAAGTGCAAACTACATGAATTTTGATGCCTCTGCTTTTTTTCTAGGGGTAGGTGATGTTCAGAAAAGTATAAACGGTGGCTTATACGATATGAGTGGTACGAATAACATGGGTGTACAGGTTTTGAATTATTGGACACCTACTAATACAAATACTGATATTCCCAGAGCTGTACGAGCCGATCCAAATTCAAATAATCGGTTTTCTAATCGATTTGTAAGGAATGCAGATTTCCTTCGATTGCAGAACTTGTCAGTTGGGTATAATTTTCCAAAGAAAATCTTGGCGCATACCAAATCATTTCAGAACCTGCGTTTGTATGTAACCATGCTTAATGTATTTACCATAACAAAATGGCCGGGTCTTGATCCCGAGAATGATAATACTCCGATACCAAGACAATTACAGTTTGGATTCAGAGCTTCATTCTAACTCATACAAATTATAAATTATTATGAAAAAAATATATTTCAAAGCGATCGTTGTATTACTAATTGTAATAACGTATGTAGCGTGTAACACCAAGATACTTGATGTGCCATATGCATTGCCAAGTGAGGCAACTTCATTCAAGATAGAAGGGGATTTTCAAGCAGCTACTATTGGTGTGTACGCAGTTGTTACTGACTTTTACTCTTCATCAAGCATTACGGGTGGTGGCAGCTATAATGGAGAAGCGCGTTTGTTACCATCCGATGACTTAACACTGGGTGATGGAAGGGCATTGGAAACTTTTAGTGGGTTAAATCCAGGAAATAGCAAAATTTCACAGAACTATGCCAGTGCCTATATCATGTCTACCAGGGCTAATACGCTTTTGCAAAAATTAAGCATAGCTCCGGATAATATATTTGCCAGTGTAGCAGCAAAAAATACTTATAAAGGGGAAGCCTTGTTTCTCAGGGCTTGGGCGCATTATATGCTCTGGAACTTGTTCGGAACAGCACCTTTGGATACAGTGAGAGCTTTATCAAACGATCAGCTTCTTCCAAAAAGTACCACAGGTAACCAATTGTTGGATCAGGCTATTTCCGACTTGCAGGTTGCAGCAACATTGTTGCCTGCATCCTGGAACGCTGCTTATTTGGGAAGGGTAACTTCCAATTCTGCCAAAGCTTTATTGGGTAAATGCCTGGTATTTCGCGGAACAGTAGCTAAATCAACTGCTGATTTTCAAGCGGCTGTTACAGCATTCAGTGGCATTTCAGGGGTTTCTTTAGTGCCAAATTTCGGGGACAATTTCGACTACCATACTGAGAATAATTCAGAGTCATTGTTTGAATTCCAGGCGGGTGTTGCGCCCGTTAATCAAAACGCCTGGTTGGCCAATAGCTTTGGGAACCTGGGTGCTTCCGGTAGTTTCTTGGGGATGTTCGATCCAAACAGAGGTACTGCTACTGGCTTTGTTGGTAACCAGCTATACCGGCCTACTGCCAAGCTGAAAGCTGCTTTTGATGTAGGAGATCCACGTATCCCTTTCACTTTCACAGATAACGCAAGCGGTGGTGTGATTAATAAGTATGTTCTGCCTGGCCAAAACATTTATGATGGCGCAGTTCTTTCCCTCAATAACTGGAGAATTATTCGTTATGCTGATGTACTCTTATTGCAGGCTGAGGCTGTGTTGCAATCAGGCGGAAGTACCGCAACAGCAATTGGTTATATTAACCAAGTAAGAGCCCGGGCAAGAAACATGGTTGCAGGTGGAACCATTCCTGCTGATTTCAATACAGGTGAGACAAATAAAACAATGATCATGCAGTGGATCATGGACGAAAGGCTTCGCGAATTGGGTGGAGAAGGCGAACGCTGGTTTGATGTACGTCGGTGGAGGATTGGTGGTGTTATTCCAACATTAGATAACGCATTTTTTAGTTCTACTGCACCTACTTTAATGGCATGGGATGATCATTATTTGTATTTCCCTATTCCTAGTGGTGAAACTTCTAAGAATAGCAATGTGATTCAGAACCCCGGATATTAATTTTTGCTCATAACACAGTTGGAATAATAAAAAGCCGCCTCAATATAATATTTGAGGCGGCTTTTTGTTT